>DFND01000077.1 GCA_002375895.1 Firmicutes bacterium UBA3576 | reverse complement strand
AGATATGCCAATAGGCTTCGTCGCCAGTACCAGGTGGTACGGGGATGTTGATAGAATACCCCTCCCCCCTCCCCCATCCCACATCACCTATCCACCCAGTTCCCGGGTAAGCCGGGCTCTGGTGCACGGACAGGAACAGCACCCTGTCGTCCTCGTAAAAGATGCGTTCAGTCCCGTTGCCATGATGGAGGTCCCAATCCACGACCATCACCCGATTCAGGCGGTATCGCACTAGGGCGTACCGCGCTGCCACGGCCACGTTGTTGAACAGGCAGAATCCCATCCCAGCCCCGGCCTCGGCATGATGACCGGGCGGCCTGAGAAGACACAGCGCCGGGGCAACTCCGCTGAAGACCGCGTCTATTGCCCCCATAGCCCCTCCTACCGCGAGGAGAGCAACCTCGTAGGATCGGGGGCTGACCACGGTATCAGGAGTCATATGACCGCCCCCGTTCCTGGCGAATTCCGCGACCCTCCTGATATACGCGGGGTGATGGACCAGGGCCACATCGTCGGCCGTGGCACGCTTAGGCCTGACGCTGACGGCGCGTTGCCAGATCCCCGTTTCTTTCAGCACGTGCACCGCATGTGACAGCCTGGCAGGGGATTCTGGGTGCTCGCCCGTCTCGTGGTCGAGGTACTCTTCATCGAAGATGAGGGCCAAAGCCATCGAAAACCCCCCAGTCAGCTCTCCAGCAGGTCGTCCAGCTCGATTGCGCGCATTCGCTCGACGGCAGCGTGGCTGGTCAGCTCCAGGTGAATAGGGGTGATGGATACCATGTTACGTTGAAGCGCGCCAACGTCGGTGTCGGCTCCTGCCTCTCGATCCAGCGCCTCGCCCGCAAGCCAGTAATAAACCCTTCCGCGGGGGTCCACACGTCGATCGAAGATATTCGTGTATCGGCGGGTTCCCAACCTCGTAACGGCCACACCGCTTATCAGTTCCGGCTCGATAGCTGGCACGTTGACGTTCAAGAGTACGTCTTCACCCAACCCCCATTGGAAATACCTCTCCACCAGCCTCCTCGTGAACCGGGCCGCGAATTCGTAATTGAGGTTCTCGTAGGCCCCAAGAGATATGGCCATCGCCGGAATGCCGAGTATTATCGCCTCAATGGCGGCTGAGACCGTCCCCGAGTAAACCACGTCAGTTCCCAGGTTCGGCCCACGGTTTATGCCCGAGAGCACGATATCCGGGCGGCCATCCATGAGCGCCTCCACCGCTATCTTAGTGCAGTCAGCGGGAGTGCCCGTTACCGACCAGGCCCGACACCTCGACCCGGCGAACGTTACCGGCTCTACGTGGAGCGGTTGATGCAGGGTGATGGCGTGTCCCGTAGCGCTTCGTTCCCTGTCAGGGGCAACCACGTAAACCTCCGCGCCCTCGATCCCCTCTATCGCCTCCCTAAGGGCAGCCAACCCGTCTGCGTTGATGCCATCATCATTGGTCAAGAGTATACGCAAAAACCGTTCCTCCCCATGCTTGTTTATTTTCGCTCAACGATGACCTAGTACCTAATCCCATCCGTTATCACCTTAATGGTACCATTTTTGTCCGTCCTGTACACGGAGATCCCCTGACGCTCCAGCCGATTCAAGACCTCGACCGAGGGCAAGAGGAGTTCATTATAGATGCCCACGCTGATGACGGCTGTCTCCGGCGAGAAGCTTTCGAGCAGTAAAGACCCAGTAGCTTCCTTATGGCCATGCCTTGACACCTTGAGAACGTCTATGTCAAGGCCAGGGTTAAGACGAACTAACTGTTCTTCACCGTCGACGTCAAGCCCGTACAAGAACAAGAACTTCACGGCGCCGACCTCGAACAGTACGCTCAAGCCCTCGGTTGCCACCTCCTGACCCAAAGGATCCTCAATAGGCGCCAAAAGCCGCAATTTGGCCTCGTTGCCAAATTTGAAAGAATCTCCCACACTTACGTTTCGATATCTAATCCCTCTGTCCTTCAGGGCCCGCACGAATTGCCGGTAGTCTTCGTTATGGGCCGTGGGGTCAGTTCCCAGCACCAAGCTTACAGGGAACTCGCGAAACACGGCCTCCATACCGCCTAGCTGACCGCTATTCTCTCCTTCACACACCACAAGCGAGAGGGAATCCACGCCCGATCTCCGTAATTCCGCGACGACCCTGGTCCCCGCCCACAGGTCGCCGGCGCCAATCAACACGGCCTCGTCACCTGCCTGGATCAAGACAGCGTCTCCCTGTCCAACATCGATGAAGGTCACCACAGCGCCTTTCCACGGGATCTCATCGGTGGTGACCGCCCTTGCACGATCCCACAGGCTCGCCAGGCAAAGGCCAGCCGCGAAGGCCAGGAGCATCCACGCCGCCCACCGCAAGA
The DNA here is from genome assembly GCA_002375895.1 of Firmicutes bacterium UBA3576. GTDB lineage: Bacteria > Bacillota > Sulfobacillia > UBA3569 > UBA3569 > UBA3569. The sequence continues at coordinate 2,272 of DFND01000077.1, read as the reverse complement.
ACCCTGACCTTGGCTCCATCCCTGCCACCTCCGTTGCGGGTCGCAGAGCGGTCCAGCCGCACCCACGGCTCGTCTTCTGGCCTGTCGCTCCGACAAGGAGTACCTAGATCTCGATGAGCTCATTTCGTGCCGCCGAGCCGGGCGAGGCCAACTGTCAGACGCCAGCACGCTCACCACAATCCCTGACTCACTAAACAGGACATCAATACGCCCAGGGCAACAGGAAGGAGCAAGTACATCCAGTCAAGGCCGGCATAGGCAACACTCTCCCACCAGGAAAAGGCTATCGGTTTGTGCTCGTGTACCATGGCGAGTCCATACAACCCACACGCAGCCAGGCTGCCGACGATGGCACCGAGCGTTCTGCGGCCCCTCCGCTGGGAACCAGTCACAGCCAGGGCCATCAGAAGGCCTCCCAACACCACGGCGCAGACCCTCAACGCGTCCTGCAACGAGGGAAGCTCGAAAACCACCTTCTGCTCGGCCCTTAAGCTCATGCCAAGCCTAAAGGACCACGACGCAACGAGGGACCCCAAGGCCACTCCGGTAAGTACTCTGCCAAGGCGGATCATCCCCTGCATTCTCGACGCCTCCGCTTCATACATACGTTGTCCCTGGAGGATGGATTCCTCAATCGCCGAAGGGTCGCCTGCCCAGGAGCAACACCCGCCAAGGCGGTCCCTCGAGGACCGTCAGCGAGGCTACCGGGACGGACTGACCCACCAGGCCCTCCTTTTTCGCAAGCCCTTCGATGGCCATCCGCCAGGCCCCTCCGTGCCCAACTATGAGCAAGCTCTCCCCACTCCTAATTCGTCTCAGCAGCCGTCTAATACAAGCGGTTACCCGCAGGCGGACCTCGCCCCACGTCTCGCCTCCCGGCGGCCTGAGCTCACCTTTAGAACACGTGAGCGATTCCCCATAATGCTTGACCACTTCCTCGCGCGTAAGGCCCTCCCATTCCCCGACCTTGCGCTCTCGCAGGTCCGAGAACACCACCGGGTCCAAGTCTACAGCGCGACCAATCGCCTCCGCCGTGGCACGAGCGCGGCTCAGATCGCTTGACGCAAGTAAAGCATAGGGCCCAAGCTGCGGGGCTTCTCTCTGGAGGTATTGACCCAGCAGGTGTGCCTGTGTACGGCCCACATCATCTAGGGGCACATCGGTCCAGCCCTGATATCGGCCAGCCAGATTCCAAGCTGTCCTCCCGTGTCTTATCAAGATCACCTTGCGCACCTCGCATCCCCCCGGAAGGGTTTGTGGTGTTCCTGCAGAAATTATTCTCGAAGTAGGAGGAGGGATACCTTGCCAACCATAGTTTGTACGGTAGATCTGCCCGATAAGGCTCGCGATGCGATACTCGAGCTATCATCTGATATCACGCTCCGCATAGCCAAGGAACGTGATGCCATGATGGACGCAGCCCCCGAGGCCGAGATCTGGTTCGGGGGCGGGATGAGGCCAGAGATATTCAAGAGATGCAGACGTCTTAAGTGGATTCAGGTCATTTCGGCGGGTGTCGACAGGTACATGTTTCGCGAGCTCCTAGATAGCGACGTTATCCTCACGAACGTTCGAGGCATGCACGCCGAGACCATCGCGGACCATGTGTTCATGTATATGCTAGCCTTCTCTCGCAACTTGCTCCGTCATCTGGAAAATCAGAGAGACCGGGAATGGGATCGTTCGCGCACGCCCAGGGAGCTCGCCGGGCAAACCTTGGGCATCGTGGGCCTCGGCTCCATAGGTCAAGAGATCGCCCGACGCGCGACCAGCTGGGGAATGAGGGTGCTTGGAGTACGCAGGAGCGGCCGACCTGTCGAGGGCGTGGCACGAGTGTACAAGCCCGATCAGCTCCACGAAGTATTGGGCCTCGCCGATTTCCTGGTCCTCTGCGCCCCTTCAACTCCTGAGACCAGGGGCATGATGGGCCGTGGGCAGTTCCGGGCCATGAAAAAGGGGTCGGTGTTCATCAACGTGGCCCGTGGTGATATGGTCGACGAGGACGCTCTGCTGGAGGCCTTGACTACCGGCCACTTGGCGGGAGCTGGCTTGGATGTTTTCGCCACCGAACCGCTCCCCCAATCCAGCCCGCTTTGGGAAATACCGCAAGTGATCATCACGCCTCACCTGGCGGGCTCCCAAAGCGATTACGTGGGCCGGGCGACAGAGCTGTTTCTCGAGAATCTGCGACTTTACCTGACCGGCAAGCCCTTGAAACGGGTGGTTGACAAGAAACTGGGCTACTGATCCGTGGTTTCTGAAAAACCCGTTA
>DFND01000091.1 GCA_002375895.1 Firmicutes bacterium UBA3576 | reverse complement strand
CGCCCATGCCGGGCGCACAAGAAGAAAGCCCGGCGTCACCGCCGGGCAATAAGGCCCTATGTCGAGCGGAACACAGCCCCCACCGATTAATCGGCCAAGGCGAGCTTCTCCTTCCACCTCTCAACCATGTATACCAGGGCCAGCAAGAGAGTGGCCACGAAGGCCAGCAGGATCGCGAGCTCGCCTATTAGATCGCTGAAGCCCGCGCCCCTCTGGCTGATCTGCAGCACTGGATCGATCATGTAGTAGGTGGGGAAGATCTTGGCTATCCACTCGGGTACCTGGGGGATCAGGGCGAGAATTCCCGGCGCGTAGAGCAACAGACCCAGCCCCTTGACCACCGCGATGAAGGTGTCCATGTCCTTGGACAAGGTGCCCAGCAGCGCGCCCAGCAGGGACGAGGCCAGCGCGGCCAACCCCAGCACTCCCAGTAGCAGGACGGCCTGGCCGCCCAAGGAGTCGTTCAGGAACAGGGTGACCCATCCGGTGAAGAGCCCGATGAGCAGGCCCAAGAGCACCTTGGCCGTGTACACTTCCAGCAGGGTGGCCGGCGTGGTGGTTACAGCAATGAGGGTGCGACTCTGCTTCTCGGCGATGAGGGATGTAGCAGGTACCAGCAAGCCCCCCAGCAGCACGGCCATGATAACGAGCAGGGGCAGAAAACGCTCCGACCAAGAGACCACCTGCACGTTGCCCAAGGGTATTGCTTCCACTTCTACCGGTGTGGGCATCCCGACGAGATCCACCACAACCTTGGCTATCGCCGTCTCTATCAGAACCACGTCCCGCAGCGAAGCCTCGCCCCAACGCAGCACGTGGACGCGGGTCTCCTCACCCTCGCGGAAGGCCTGGTCGAAGCCCGCGGGCAGGATCAGGCCCACCTGCACCGCCCCGCGCTTCACGTCCCCGCGGAGGTCCTCAGGGTCGTTGTAGACCCGCACCTGAAGGGACTCCTTCTCGGTCAGGAGCCGGATGACCTGGCTCTCCCCCTCGGCGTAGATACCCAGGCGGGGCTCGCCCGAGAAAAGGTCGCCGAAGACCATCGCCACTAGGAGGGAGAGCAGTATGGGAAAGATGATGGAATAGGCGAAGAAGATGTTCGTCGCATTCAGCCGGGCCTCCTTGCCCAAGAGCACTACTACCCGTTGCAGACTCACTGGAATCGCCTCCTCAGGAGTGCGCTACCTAAGGCCAACAGCACCGCACTTACGCCCAACAGGCCCACCAGATCTGGTCTCAGCTCGGCCCAAGAGACCTGGAAGTTCAAGGCTCGATGCAACCCATCAACGAGGAAGAAAGACGGGATCCACTCCATCCACTCGTTGGCTAGACCCGGTAAGGCCACAGCCAGGCCGGGCAATATCGAGGGCAGGAGGAACACAATGCCCCAGGTGAGCACCCCCATGTAGTCCCGGGCGATGGCCGCGATGAGAAAGGCCATGCCCGTCATGAACAGCCCACCCAACAGGATGAGCACAAGCAGCTGTAGGGGCGCCTGAGCGATCTGCCCGGTCACCAGGAGCAGGATCAACACCTGGACTACGGCGAGGCCCACGCCCATCAGCGCCTTGGCGGCCATGAACTGTGACGTCCGCAGGGGGGTGACCAGGATGGCCCGAGCCGTATCAGCCACTACCTCCTGGTTGATCAACGTGGCCATGCCGAGGCCCTCGAGGAGCAGGGTGAAGAAGATCAGCAAGGGCAGCATGCGCTGGCGCATGGAGAGGGATTCCCCCAGCAGGTCCGGCCCCAGCACCTCCTCGGTTTGCTCGACCAGCCCTCTACGCCCTCCTTCGAGCGAGATCAGGTCGTTGATGGTCACGCCCACCGCGTCGGCAAGGGCCTCCTGCAGATAGGACGGCGTCCCCGGGGCGATGTACAGGGGCAGGTTCACCGCCTGGCCCTGCTCCAATTTGGCCAACACATCAGGCGTGATCGCCATCCCCGCGATCACCTCGCCCTCCTCCAGGCTGGCCATCATGGCCTCTTGGGAGTCGAAGAGCTGGGGCTCTATAATCTGAACGAAATTCTGGACCAGCGGGTGGTCCTGCGGCACTTCCAGCACCAGTCCTAATCCGAACTCGTCATCGGTGGAAGCCGGCAGCAGGAAATAGATGGCGATATATGCCAGCAGGGCGAACACGGTAAGGAAGCTATACAACCGGTTGCGGGCGTACAGCTTGAGGTCTTTGGCGATCAGTGCACCGATCATCCGTAGAGTCCCCTTCCCGTGATCTGGATGAAGATGTCCTCCAAGGTCGCCTCTTCGCTGTGCACGGTCAGGATGCGGCCCTCCTGGGCCAGCGCGGACAGCTGCTGGACGCTATCGGTGCCGTCCAGCGGGATCTCGTGAGTCGTTACCTGGCCGTCGGGGCCTTCTACCTCCACCCGCAGGGCCCGTTTCCCGTACCGAAGCTTGAGCGCGGAGGGGCTGTCGAGCGCCACGATCTTACCCTGGTTGATGAAGGCCACCCGGTTGCAGAGCTTATCCGCTTCCATCATGTCGTGGGTAGTCAGGAACACGGCCGTGCCTCGGTCGGCGGCCTCCTGGATCAGCGCGTGGATGGTGCGGGAGGAAACGGGATCCAGGCCATCGGTCGGTTCATCCAGGAAGAGGACGCGGGGCTTGTGGAGCAAGGCCCGGGCCACCATCAGACGCTGCTTCATGCCTTTGGAATAGGTGGCCACCCGCTCCTTCTCCCGTCCGGCCAGGCCCACCTTTTCCAAGAGATCCATAATATCCACCTTTACGCCGTAAAGCTGGGCGAAGAGCTGGAGGTTTTCCACCGCGTTGAGCTGCTCATAAAGGTTGGTGGTCTCGAAGATCACGCCGATATATCGCTGCACCTGTTTGGTCTGCTTTACGATGTCCATGCCGAGCACCTGGGCCCTACCTTCTGCGGGACGGACCTGGCCGGTGAGGACATTAACGGTGGTACTCTTGCCGGCACCGTTGGGCCCGAGGAATCCGAAGATCTCACCTTCGTCCACCTGGAAGCTGATGTGGTCCACCGCAGTCAAGTCCCCGTAGCGGTAGGTCAGGTTATCCGCTACGATCGCGGGCTGTGCCATGCTAAAACCCTCCCTAATAAAGAAATCAGACTTTTGAGGTCTTGAGCCACTGCTCGAACATCTCCTGTAGCCGTAGGTCAAGAGAGCCAGGTGCTGCGCCCAACACCCGCTCGATGCTCTGTTCGTACACCCGGGCTGTGTGGGACGCTCGCCTGGCCACCTCTTCATGCCGTTCACCGGACAGCAAGGCCTTCGCGGTGGTATCGCTGAGCGCCTGACCTATGTGCAGGACAATGGCCACCACCTCCTCGGGCTCCTCGGTATCGAAGACCCCTTCCTCTACGCCCTGACGGACCACTGACGCCAGGAGAGGGACCATAACCTCTATGGACACGCTACGCAGCCTATCCCGTAGGATCGCGTTCTCGGGTCGATACATTACCCGCAGCAGCTCCATCAAGAAACCTTGGTGCTGGAGCTTCCAGCTGTTGGCCTGGAAGAAGACCTGCCGGAACTTGGTGAGAGCATCCAACCGGGGATCCTCGACTACGGTGCGTATAACAGCCCGGCCCTGTTCAACCATCCGGTCCACCACCGCATCCAACAGATCCGACTTGGAGCGGAAATAATGGTAGAAGGTGCCCTTGGCGATCCCAACCGCGTCAATGATGTCCTGTACAGAGGTGGCATCGTAGCCCTTCTGCGCGAAGAGGTTCTGGGCCACGTCTAATATCTCTTGAAGGCGTTCCTCAGCAGTTTTGGTGGTTCTAGTAGGGGTATGTAACACGGTCGAAGTCCCTCCTGCTGGCACTGGATTGACGAGGGGCTAGCTTCTTGTCGACCGACCGTCGGTCGGTAGCTCTATTGTACACCTGCTCGGGGTAGGGGGTCAAGAGATAGGGACTCTAGGGCCTGAATCTGGCCCAGGGTTAGACGAGAAAGGCAATGTGTCGCGGAGCACCTAGCTATTTTTATGTCCGGAAGTAATAACTTAGTTACTCATTTGTGGCTGTGTTTCGGCTTGGAGTGCCGTCTTTCCACTCTGCTCAAGCCTAACAAGTGTACAAGGGGTAAAAGACGACAAGAAATAACTATTTAGAGTTTGTGCGCATTCCGGCCAATCCGAC
>DFND01000059.1 GCA_002375895.1 Firmicutes bacterium UBA3576 | reverse complement strand
GGGCCGGGGCCCTTCGCGGGGGCGGGGCCGGCCCGGTACTTCCGTTTCGGCCGCGGGCGGGTCGGGGTCATAAGTCCCATGACGCACGGCTTCTGCGCGGAGTGCAACCGGCTCAGGCTGACCTCGGACGGCCGTGTCCACCCGTGTCTCACCTCGCCTCTCGAGGTCGACCTCGCCGGAGCGCTCCGCGGCGGGGCGTCGGACGAGGAGATAACGGCGCTCCTGGCGGGGGCGGTCCGGATGAAGCCGGAGGCCCACCGGATGAGGGAGCGCCTTCCGGAGCTTGCCGAGCGGCGGATGTCCAGGATCGGCGGTTAGACCGGAGAGAGGGAGGAAGGGCACGATGACCGATGACGGAAGCGCCCGCGTCCCGGCAGGCGGCGGGACGGGCCGGGATGCCGACCAGAAGGGGAGGGACGGCGCCGGGGCCCTCACCCATCTCGACGAACGGGGGCGGGCCCGGATGGTGGACGTCGGAGGGAAGCCGGAAACGGTCCGCGAGGCCGTGGCCCGGTGCCGCGTCCTCATGGCACCCGCGACGAGAGAGCGGCTCCTCGCGGGCGGCCTGCCCAAAGGGGACGCCCTCGCCGTGGCCCGGGTGGCGGGTATCCTGGCGGCCAAGAAGACGCCCGAGCTCATCCCCCTCTGTCACCCGCTGGTCCTCTCGTCCGTGGAGGTCGGGTTCTCCGCGCCGGACGGCCCGGGGGACGTCGGTGCGGGGCCCGACACGGGGCCCGCCGGCCCGCCCGCGGCCGCTTCCCCTCATGGGACGGGCGCCGCCTCCGCTACGGTCGAGGTCGAGGCCAGGGTCGCCTTGACCGGCCGCACGGGGGCCGAGATGGAGGCCCTGACGGCCTGCGCCGTCGCCGCCCTGACTCTCTACGACATGGTCAAGGCCGTCGACCGGGGTGTGGTCATCGACTCGCTGCGCTTGGTGAGGAAGTCGGGGGGCAAGAGCGGGACCTGGCAGAGGCCGGGGGAGCGGCCTCCGGGGGAGGGTCCGGCATAGGGCCTGCCGCCCCGCGGGGGCTCGGCTCCGGGGCGCCTGTGCCGCCTGTGACGCGCCCGGAGCGACGCGCAGCCCTCGAAGGTCCTGAGAACGGGGAGGGAGTGATATCCGTGGCGAGGATCGTGGCCGTTTGCGTCAGCGAGAAGAAGGGGACGCAGAAGAAGGATGTCGGCCGGGGCGTCCTCGTGGCCGGGCACGGTCTCGAGGGGGACGCCCACGCCGGGCCGTGGCACCGGCAGGTGAGCCTCCTCGGCGTGGAGAGCGTCGAGAAGATGCGGGCCAAGGGGCTCGAGCTCGAGCCCGGGGCCTTCGGGGAGAACCTCCTCGTCGAAGGCCTCGACCTCACCAGCCTGCCCCTCGGCGTCCTGATGGTGGTCCGCGGGGCCGGTGAGCCGGCCGGCGAGGCGGCCGGGCCGGGCGGGCGGTTCCCCGAAGGGTGGCCGTTGCTCGAACTGACCCAGATCGGCAAGGAGTGCCACGACCGCTGCGCCATCTACCACGCCGTCGGGGACTGCGTGATGCCCCGTGAGGGGGTCTTCGTGCGCGTCCTGCGGGGCGGCCCGGTGGCGGCCGGCGACCATCTGGAGGTGCTGAGCGGCGCCTTCCGCGTGGCCGTGCTGACGGCCAGCGACAAGGGCTCCCGCGGCGAGCGGGAGGACGTGAGCGGCGAGACCGTCCGACAGGTCGTCGAGGAGGAGCTGGGCTGGCCCGTGGTGGACCACGCCGTCGTCCCGGACGAGCGTGAGGCCATCGCCGCGCGGCTTCGGGCCTGGGCCGACGAGGGTCGGGCCGACCTCGTCCTGACGACCGGCGGGACGGGGCTCGGCCCTCGTGACGTCACTCCCGACGCCACCCTCGACATCGCGGAACGGGTGGCGCCGGGCATCGCGGAGGCCATCCGCGCCTACGGGCTCACCAAGACCTCCAGGGCCATGCTCAGCCGGGGAGCCGCCGTCGTGCGCGGGCGCACGCTCATCATCAACCTCCCCGGCAGCCCGAGGGGCGTCCGGGAGAGTCTCGAGGCGGTGAAGCCGGCTCTCGGCCACGGCCTTGAGATCCTCACCGGACGGGCGGGAGAGTGCGGGCACGCGGAGTAGGGTCGGCGGCGGCAGGGAGAGGGGACGCTCACGACCTCCTCGGGTGTGAGGTGGCGGCCGGGCTTGTTCGGCGCCGGCAGGGAACTGTCGAAATTGGGTGCCAAAGGCCACAATCTCCCACGCAGTCGCCAGTCAGAAGATGATTTTTAAAAAAAGAAGGGATTTTGATTACATACGATGAATCCTATAGAGCGAGATGTAACTGTTGCCGGATTAAAAAGGGCAACGGTTACGAGACAACGCCAAGGGAGCTGGGAGAATGAGGAAACGGGTATTGGCGTCAATGCTCCTTGCAGCCCTGCTGGCAATCTCGCTGGTTGCCGCAGGGTGTGCTCCTAAGGAGCAGGCGTCAGACGTAGTGACGGTGAAGATCGGTGCCATATTCCCGCTTACCGGCAGTGCGGCTGCAACCGGAGTGAAGCTCAAGTACGCCGTAGAGACCGCGCAAGAGATCATCAACGGAGAGCACCCCGAGATCGACCTCCCTCTGGCAAAGGACGCGGGCCTGCCGGGTCTCGGCGGGGCGAAGGTAGAGTTTGTCTTTGCCGACCACCAGGCTAATCCCGAGGTTGCGAAGTCAGAGGCCGAAAGGCTCATCGAGAACGAAGATGTCGTAGGGTTGATCGGCTGCTATCATAGCTCCTGCACGAAGCCCGCCAGCGCAGCTGCTGAGACGTACGGGATACCCTTCGTGGCAGGGTCGTCGAGTTCAGCTGCTCTCACCGAGAGGGGGCTGAAGTACTTCGTAAGGATCGCCCCCCATGACGGCAAGGAGACCGAGTTCTTCTTCGAGTACCTGAACTACCTCAACGAGAAGTATGATGCAGGCATCAAGACGGTGGCCATGGTCTACGTGGACAACGAGTACGGTGTCCATGCCGCCAAGATGGTCGACCAGTGGCTCGAGGAGAAGTATGCGGCCCAGGGATACGAGAAGGTAGCCGATGTCAAGTATCCTGTCGCGGCGTCCAATGTCGATGCCGAGGTTCAGAAGGTCAAGGCCGCTGACCCCGATGTGATATTCCACGCTTCGTACATCAACGACATGACCATGTTCGTCAAGACCTATAAGCAGTTCAACGTGGCACCCAAGGCGGTCATAAGCTACTGCGGCGGCTTCCAGGATCCCCAGTTCATAGTGAACCTCGGCGACGATGCCAACTACTTCTCTGGTTCCAACGCCACGATACCGGCGGTGATAGAGAAGGCGGAAGTCCTCAAGAAGATCAACGAGATCTACAAGTCCAAGTCGGGTGTGGACTTTGACGGTCCTTCCCTAGAGGACTTCGCCTCCGCGATGGTCATAGCGGATGCCATCAATCAAGCCGGCAGCACCGATGGCGATGCCATAATGGAGGTCCTGAAGGAAGCCACGTTTGAAGCGCCGTACTTCATGGTAGGGAAGATCAAGTTCGGTGAAGACGGTCAGAACGAGTTCTCGGCTTCGTTCATGACCCAGGTGCTTGACGGTGAGTACCAGGCCGTCTGGCCAGAAGAGGCTCAGACCGCGGAACCCGTACCCGACATCCCTGACTGGGGCGACAGGTAAGACACGTTGTGCATGTTTGAGGTTGAGGGGGTTTCCCCCTCAACCTCAAACATGTGTTTTTTCACCGCCCTCCTGGATGACCGGTACAGCCGGTTCCTGAAAGAGACAAAGCCCGGGTCAAGGTGGGGTGTCTGACGCGCCTCACGGTAAGGTCGAGCCATCGAGGGGGTTCTCGCTCCGAGCAGGTCCACCCCGCGGCCCCAGGGGCCCTTCGGCAGGACCATGAGACCAGAGCATCCGCCGGGGATGTGTGTGAGCGACGCCACGCGGCACGGGACGGACGGACCAAGGAAAGGGTGGGGGAACCGGGGCACGTCATCTCTCAGCGTTTCCTGCGGAACTTGAACGACCACTGCCTGCACCTCCTTCTCCGTGACCTGGAGGGATTGCTAGGGGCCACGTGGAGTGCCGCGCGACCGAGGAGGCTCAAGGGGTGGGGCTGTAGAGGGAGGAGTAAGGGGAGAACATGATTGAACAGGTTGCGGTGAGCGGGCTGCTCATGGGCCTGATATACGCTCTTGTCGCCGTCGGACTCAGCCTCACATGGGGCGTGCTGGACATAATCAACTTTGCCCACGGCGAGTACCTGATGCTCAGCATGTACACTGCGTTTTGGCTATACACCCTCTTCAACATGGATCCATACGTGTCACTGCCCTTGGCAGCACTTCTTATCTTCGTGATAGGGTATCTGAATTACAAGATTGTAATCAAGAAGGTGATTGACGCACCGGGATTGACTGCCCTCCTGGCTACCTTCGGTCTGAGCCTCCTGTTCAGGAATCTTGCGCAATTCTTCTGGACGCCTAACATCCGCTTTATAAGCAACACCATAGTGACTGACAAGAAGATTGAACTCGGTTCTGTTGTTCTGGGCATGCCGCAACTCGTGGCTGCAATAGGTAGCATAATCATGGTGTTCGTCATTTACCACTTCATAACGAAAACAAAGATAGGCAAGGCGATTCAAGCCACTGCCCAGGACAAGAGTACCGCCCGTCTGATGGGGATAAACACGGAGAAAATCTATGCGCTCACGCTCGCCATAGCGGGAGCCGCCGCAGGAATTGCCGGTTCTTTTATGTCTACCTTCTATCCCGTGTACCCGGAATCAGGGATGATGTACGGGTTGTTGGGGTTTGTGATTGTAGCTCTCGGCGGCTTTGGAAATATCATGGGTGCCTTGTATGGGGGAATCATCATAGGTCTTGCGGAGGCCTTTGGCGCGTATTTCCTGGGCACACAATTCAAATACGCGGTGGTCTTCCTTATATACCTTGTTGTAATTCAGTTTAAGCCGAGAGGGTTGTTCGGATGGTAATCATAAGAGACATATTAAGGGACCAAAAAAAAGGCATCGCTGCACTACTCGTACTCATAGGTCTTCTGCCTTTTATAATTCAAGACAACAACTTCAGGCATGTCATGATCATGTTTGTCCTGTTTGCCGCCTTGGGGCAGGCATGGAACATCATAACGGGATACGCAGGTCAGACCTCCTTCGGCCATGCGGCTTTCTTCGGAATCGGCGCATATGCATCCACCGTTCTGCTGTGGAAGTTTGACGTGAGCCCGTGGATCGGGATGCTTGTGGGAGGTATTATCGCTTCATTAGTTGCGTGTGTTGTTAGCTATCCGTGCTTCAAGTTGTCGGGGCACTATTTCGCAATCGCTACACTCGCGATTGGGGAAATAATGCTTCAGCTCTTTGTAAGCTGGGAATACGTAGAGGGCGCAACCGGCATAATGCTTCCCATCAAGGAAAAAGGTTTGTTGAATATGCAGTTCCATCCCGCAAACAAGTTACCATACTTCTATATAATTTATCTTCTCTTTGTGTTAATCGTGTCGATAGCGTACATCATTGAACGCTCTAAGATGGGGTTCTATCTCAAGGCTATCAGAGAAAACCCTGATGCAGCGATGGCAATAGGTATTGACACGACAAAATACAAGCTTTATGCCATGGCGGTAAGTGCGTTCCTGACGGCCATTGTAGGGTCCTTCTATGCACAATATGTCATGTATATAGACCCCTTCATGGTCTTTGCGCTGAGGATATCTATGCAAATAGTACTGCTCACGGTGCTGGGCGGCTTAGGAAACATCTTTGGGCCTATCATCGGATCGGCCATACTGATATTCCTATCTCAGTATACACGCATAATCTTGGGGGGTACCGGAAAAGGAGTGGACCTGATACTGTTCGGGTTGCTGGTGGTTGTGATGGCCTGCTACCAGCCGAACGGTATTGTGGGGTTGTTCAGGAAGTTCGTCACGAAGCGAAGGAGGGAGGTCGGTGTCCATGGTACAGCCGATGTTGCAGGTTGATGGCGTAACTATGAAGTTCGGTAGCCTGGTAGCCAACAACCGGGTGACCTTTCATGTGAACAAAGGCGAGATTGTCGGCCTCATCGGTCCGAATGGAGCCGGGAAGACCACCCTGTTCAACTGTATCAGCGGGTTTTACACTCCGACTGAGGGAAGGGTTGTATTCAGAGGTACCGATATTACCGGGATGAAGCCGCACCTGATATGTAAACTCGGACTGACGAGGACGTTTCAGATAGTAAAGCCCCTGAAAGAAATGACAGTGAAGGAAAACATAATGACCGGAGCGTTCCTGCATGTCAATACGAGGAGAGAAGCAGAAGAGTCTGCCGATGAGATCCTCGAGATGACTCATCTACACGATAAGAGGGACCAACTGGCGGGCAGCCTGACAATTGCAGATAAGAAGAGGCTTGAGGTCGCCAGGGCTCTGGCGACGCGGCCCGACATGCTCATGTTGGACGAACCGATGGCGGGACTGAACCAGACCGAGGTCAAGGAGGTCATGGAGCTCTGCGTGTCCCTTAAGGAAAACGGATTAACCCTAATGATAGTTGAGCACATAATGGAGGGCATAATGCCCATAGCCGACAGAGTGGTGGTTCTCAACGCCGGAGAAAAGATTGCCGAGGATGTTCCCGAAGTAGTGGTCAACGACGAGAACGTGATAAAAGCCTATCTGGGAGAAAGATACCATGCTCAGAGTAAAAAATCTTAAAGCCGGATATGACGGTGTGCCCGTAATATTCGATGTCTCTTTTGAAGTCCGAGAGGGAGAACTTGTATCAATTGTCGGTTCGAATGGCGCCGGGAAGACGACCATATTGAGAGCTATATCCGGCTTGATCAAGCCCCTCGCGGGAGAGATTGAGTTTATGGGTGAACGGATTGACCGTATTCCGGCCCATGAGATAGTTGAGAGGGGTATAGCCCATGTGCCGGAGGGCCGCCATGTCTTCGGAAAGATGTCCATTAGGGATAACCTGCTCATGGGAGCTTATACAATCAAGTCGGAGGCTGAAATCAGGAAGACATACGAAGAGGTTTGCGACATATTTCCGCGGCTGAGGGAAAGGGAAAGCCAGAAGGCCGAGACCCTGAGCGGCGGAGAGCAACAGATGCTGGCGATAGCTCGCGGTCTGATGTCCAGGCCCAAGATACTGATGGTCGATGAGATGTCCTTGGGCTTGATGCCTATACTGGTTGACAAGGTATTGGACATACTCCGGGAAATCAGGAACAGGGGAACGACTGTGCTGTTGGTGGAGCAAAAAGTGCAGGAGGCCCTTGAAATGGCTGACAGGGGCTATGTGCTCCAGACAGGCAGAATAATAACCTCGGGTACCAATAAGGAGCTTCTGGAGAGTGACCTTGTCAAGAAGGCTTATCTAGGGATGTAGCATCTCAGCGCCTTAGCAGGTGCCGGGCCGTCGCGCGGAACCGGCGGTGGACCCGTCGGTTCTTCGCTTGTACTGTTGGCTTTTGAGAAGCTTTACGCGGTGCCTTCGTCCCCCTTCCCGCTCGATTTACAGCTGCCTGAAACTCTAACTTCGGCGACGAACTGACTGCCACCCTGACCGTTTCATCGGAGCGGTGCATACCAGAGTCACCGTGCGTCTCGACCCGAAGGGACGTGCACCCGAACGGGATATCGAGATTGCCAGGGCCTTCGTCACCCTCATCAACGACACCGATGATAACGCCTGACCTTCCCCGGGGGGGCACACACAGAACGTTGTGGCCCCCCGCTTGCCGCCATGTCTCAAATATGACGGCAAGCGGGGGTTCACAAGACTCCTTTGGCTCAAGCTCCACTGGCCGCTGGCGAAACCAGGAGCCCGCCCAGATGACGTTGTGCCGTGCTGGTCCAGGGCCGAGGAGGATGTGCTCGCCTGCATGTCGTTCCAGGAGAAACACCGCCGGCGGCTGCACCCGACCAACCCCTTCAGATACCTGCGGAAGGCGCTGTTGGCGATGTGTCAAGGCCGCCTGAGAATTGACCCACCTCGGCCGGTTTGGAATTGACCCACCCCGTTGGTTCACTGAGGAGGTTTCACCTCCCCATGGGAGCCGGGGAGGTTGAACAGCCCCGCCCGTTTCTTCTCGCGGAGGCGATAGCTCTCCCCGCGGATGTTCATCACGTGGCTGTGGTGAAGGAGTCGGTCGAGGATGGCGGTGGCTATGACCGGGTCCCCCAGCACCTCGCCCCATTCACCGAAGCCCTTGTTGGAGGTCAGGATGATACTCCCGCGTTCATACCGGGCAGAGACCAGGGAGAACAGCGCGGTGGCCGCGAGGCGGTCGTAGGGCCACATCCCGAACTCGTCGATGATCAGCACCCTGGGGGTCACGTAGACCCGCAGGCGGCGCTCGAAGGTGTGCTCGTTCATGGCCCGCCGGAGGTTCTCGACCAGGGTCTCCGCCCGAATGAAGTAGACCCCGTGCCCCTGCTCGATGGCCTTCAGTCCGAGGCCCACCGCTATGTGGGTCTTGCCCACACCCGGCGGGCCCAGGAGGATGACGTTGGCCGCCTCGGCCACGAAGGACAGGGTGGCCAGCTCCTTCACCTGGCGCTCGTCGATCGAGGGCTGGAAGGAGAAGTCGAACTCCTCCAGGGTGCGTCGGAACGGAAAGTGCGCCAGCCGGGTCCTGGTGACCAGATAGCGCTCCCTCCTGGCCGCGGCCTCGATGGAAAGAAGGTCGGCCAGGAAGTCGGCGTAGGGCACCTGACCCTTGGAGGCCGCCTCAAGCCGGGCGTCGAGGACCTCCGCCGCCTGCGTCAATCCTAGCTGCTGGAGGTGCATCCGGGCCTTCTCCACACCGATCATCGTCCGACCACCTCCATGACCTCCTCATAGGCCTTGAGAGACCGTCTCTCGACCTCGACCGAGGGGAGCTGGACGGCCAAGGGCCTGTCGGCCGGCGGACGGTCCTCGATGCTCAGGCCGGCCCACTGGCCCGGGGCCCTGAAACGCTGCCCGGGAGCCGTCGCCCGAGGATGGATGATAAGGCGTCGGTCCCCGTCCCAGATCTCGACGAGGTCCGCGTGGGGCTGGACCTGGACGTTCCGACCCGCCCACTCGCAGGGGACCCCGTACCAGCTCTGCTCCCACTGGACGAACCCGTCCCGGCCTACCCGACGGTCTTCCCTCAGGAAGGTGGCCAGGCGTTCGGGAGGCGGTAGAGGTCCGAGCAACGGCCTCTCCCGGGCCAGGCGGTCGACGGGCCGCTCCCGGGTCGTGCCGTGCAGACGCCGGTCGGCCACCGAGGCCACCCAGGCCATGACCTGCCGGTTGAGGTCCTCCACGTCGGTGAAGCGGGCCGTGGGCCAGAAGTTGTCCCGCACGTACTTGATGGTCCTCTCCACCCGCCCCTTGGTCTGGGCCCGCCGCGGACGACAGAGGGTTATGTCCGAACCCACGCGGAGACTGAAGTCGAGGAACCTCGAGTTGAACACCGGGCGGCCGGCGCCGTCGCGGCCGACGACCACAACCTTGGCGTTGTCGTAAAGACACCTGGCCGGCACCCCGCCGAAGTGGCGGAAGGCCTTGATGTGGCACCTGATGAAACCGCCCACGTCCGCCCGTCGGACGAACTCGACGTAGGTGGCCCTCGACCAGCTCAGCACCATGACGAAGGCCCACAGGTTCCGTGTCCGGCCGTCAGGGGTCCGATACTTGAAGCACCCGAAGTCCACCTGGGCGCACTCCCCGGGCTCGGTCTCGAACCTCACCGTGGCCTTGGGCTGCCGCAGCGGCCGGAAGGGTTTCACGTAGTCCTTGAGAATGGTCTTCCCACCGCGGTAGCCGAGGGCCCTTATCTCCCGGAGGAGCACCTCGCAGTTGAAGACACCCTCGGCCATACGGGCCTGCATGTGCTCCTTGAAAGGGTCCAATAACGATGGCCTCCTCGGACGCGGCCTGGCCTTGGGTATCCCCGGTGAACGCAGGTACTTCCTCACCGTGTTCCTGGAGATGCCCAGCGTCCTGGCGATGTCCCTGATGGAGCGGCCCTGACCCTTGAGCTCGAAGATCTGCTTCACCTTCCCACCCTCCAGCACTCAACCTGCACCCCCGAATCCTCCCTGACTCGGAAGGTGCATTTCGCTGGGGGGTGGGTCAATTCTTGGCCGGCCCTACCGGGTCAGTTTACAACCGGCCGTGACA
>DFND01000056.1:6236-6605 GCA_002375895.1 Firmicutes bacterium UBA3576 | reverse complement strand
CATGCCGGGCGCACTGAAAAGGGCGGGGCCCTCAGGGCCCCGCCCTACGGTCGCTACCGTAACCCTAATCCAGGGCTTCCTCGAGCATAGCCTTGGTGGCGGCTATGATGGCCCTGGCGTAGGGCGTGTTGTGGATACCCTTAGAGGCGTCAGCCTCGAGGAACTCCACGTTAGTCTCGGCCTTGGCAACGGCGGCCTCGAGCTCGCTGACGTCCACGCCGGCGGCCTCAAGGCCAGCGATCCTGTTCTCGGCCTGCTCGATCAGGTCGTGGATCGCGGCGATGCCGGCCTCGATCTCCGCCTGGACCTCCTCGACCGCCTCCGCGGTCATGTCGCTGTGACACTTGGCGCAGGAGTTCGCCTCATAGG
>DFND01000056.1:0-5905 GCA_002375895.1 Firmicutes bacterium UBA3576 | reverse complement strand
AGGAGTTCGCCTCATAGGGCCCGTAGCGGCTTTCCAGGGTCAGCGTCGGCGTGCCAACCTTGAAGTAGTGGTTGCCGTCCGTCATGTGGCAGTCGACACAGGTGACCACCTTGGGAGACGGCATCGGGTCCACGCCGATGGCGCCGTAGCCCAGCAGCATCTCCTTCTGCGGGTGATGCACGCCACCGCCGGGCTCTAAGGTAGCTCCTTCCTCGACCTCGGCAGTATGGCACTGCGTGCAGGTCTCGAGGGCGCTCTTCCGGAGCTGATGCTCTTCGTACCTCTCGTGCGGGTCGTGACACACCGCGCAGGTGATGCCCAGACGGTCATCCTGCCTGCTGCCCGTGCGGAACTCCTCCACGGTCAGATGCTCCTGACCCTTCTCCGCCGCCAGGAAGGCCGTGCCGGAGTGACACTCCAAGCAGTAGTCGCGGAAGTAGGGCCGTTCGATCACTTCCGCGAAGCCGGTGGTGTGTCCCATGGCCTCGAGCTGCTGACCCTGACGTCCGGAGCCGTGACACGAGGTGCAGCGCTCGTTGGACGGCTCCGCCGCTACGTAGGCCGGGTTGCCACCGGTCATCACGTGCCAGGCGCCGTTACCGTGGCAGCTCTCGCAGCTGATACCCAGCGAGACGAAGGACTGGGTCTCGGCTATATAACCAGTGGTGTGACACTTGGCGCAGTAGTCGCTCCAGCCACGGACGCTGTTGTCCTCCCACACGCGCTCCTCCTGGTTCCACGTCTGGGTCATAAAGTAGTACCCGTCTTCCTTCTTGTCCAGGTACCGCTGCTCGGTCATGACGCTCAGGACCAGGTCCACGTCCGCGAGGTCGAAGTCCGGGTTGGTATCCCAGTTACCCCAGATAATGGCCCTGGGATCCCTCGCGTCCTGGATCATCTTGGCGTGGAAGGTCGTCTGCCACTTGTCGTAGGCCGTGCTGTGGCACTTCTTACAGGTATCAGGGCCCAGAGCGTAGTTGGTCAGCCCGGCCAGGATCTGGTCGGTCTTCTTGGCCGCCTCTACCCTGGCCAGGATAGCTGCAGCCTCCGCCCTGGTGAGGGTGGCGGCCGGCCGGAAGGCAGCACCGTCCCCCTTCATGATGCCCCGCTTGACGGCCACAGCGACGTACGGAGCGAGGGCAGGGTCGACCTCACTGGCATCGCTGAACTCAGCCAGGAAGCTCTTGACCTGAGCGTCGGAGATCTGCTCCTCGGCCTCCGCGGCGAGCCCGAGGGCCCTCACGGCGTACATGGCGGCCTTCTCCCTGGTCACGGGCTCATCGGGTTTATACAGCCCGTCAGCCTCCGCGCCGATGACCCCGGCGCGGAAGAGGGTCTCGACCACCTTGTAGTACCAGGAGCCCTTGGCCACGTCGTCAAAGGCAGGCTCGAAGGGATCTACCTCGGGGAGCCCCAGTATCCTGGACAGGAAGGTGGCGAACTGCGCCTTGGTCACCTTCTCCTTTACGCCGAAGGTCCCATCGGGCAGGCCCTTTACAATACCCTTCTCAGCGAGGGCCTCCACCACGTCCCTGCTCCAGTGCCCCACGAGGTCCGGGAACATAGCATCCCCCTCGTCCGCCACAGCCTCCTCAGCCGGGGCCGTGGGCTCTTCGACCGGAGCGGCAGCAGCCGGCTTGCTGGCCGGGTCGGCCGGGTTGGTCCCGGCGGCCAGCTCATCACCGTTGCTCACTCCGTCCTTGTCGGAGTCCAGGCCCTCGATGGCCGCGAAATCACCTGCCGCCTTAAAATCTGAGCCGTAGGAGTTCAGGCTGTAATCGGCTTGGTGGCACAGCTGACAGTTGGCCAACGACTCGGCAGCCGGGTACTTCGCGGTGAAGTCACCGACGTAGGACCCGTAGGCCGAGGCGACGCCGGCACCCGCGATCAGGGCGATCGTCAGGGCCAGCACGAACAGTGTGGTGCGTCTCACATCTAAACCCCCCTTCTGTAGAGTTGGTTAAGCTCCGACTCCAGCTCCACCCCTTTCGTTCGGTGCATCACAAGGGTGGGCTTGACCTCGGAGCAATTCGCTGTATCATATTCTGCTTCTGCATAGGCTGGATTCTGCATAGGCTGGAGAAATCCTCCTGGTGTGGCAGTTATTTTTTATACTTTGGCAACGAATTGTTATCACTCGTCAGGCTAAGGGGTCCGCGGCCCGGCCCCGGGCAGGGCCTCCTCATTATGGCGACCTGTTCGCCCTCCTCGACCGTCCTGAACCCGAACTTCTCGTACAACCAGCGGGGCCCCCGTGGGGGCAGCGCGACCTCGATGAAGTCATAGCCCTCCAGGGCGCGTATCTGGTCCAGAGCCTCCCACAACAACCTGTCAGCGACGGCCCACCCCCGGCGCTCTACGCGGAGACAGGTGATGGTCAATACGCGGGCGTCCTCTCCGTAGGTGCCTACGGGCCACAGCGCGGCACGGGCCAAGGGCCTCGGAACGTATTCCAGGAAGCCCATCGAGGAGTCCCCGAGGTAGGCCACGACCCCAGCGACTTCCAGGGTCTCAGTCACCTGACTCAGCCAGCGGCCCTTACTCCCGCTCGCGTTCAGGCGCCTCACCTTCAGGCAGAGCTGGTCTACCTCGCGACCTCTATCCGGTACGAGCGGGAGGCAGGACAGCTTCGCCGCCCTCTCCCAATCCTCCACCAAGGAGCTGGGGCCCTCCAGAGGCGCCATCGCGGAACAGGAGAACAACTCCCCCCGCGCACCCATCACCGGCATATCCCTCAACGTCCCCACAGAGTGTAGGGCCTCAAGAAGCTCATCCGCCGCGGCCAGGGAACCAAGGGGCCGTTCTTCTACGCTTACGACGACGCCCGTCCCGGGGCGGACGAGCCCGGCTCCACTGTCGGCCAGGGGCGCGTCAGTAACCAATGGTGAAATCCCCCACGATTCAAGCCAAGCGGCTACCGTCCGCGCGTTCTGGAAGCCGAGGGGGCAGGCGCGCGACCATCGCACCTCAACCTCGGGCTCCCGCCTCTGCCCCCCACATCCATCGTAAAGCCTCATAGCCGCTTGGTCGTCCTCGGTCAGCTGTTCTCCCATGTCTCGGACTAGAAAGACCCGTCTAACGCCCTTCTCGCGGAGCTCGCGGAGCACCGTCACCAACAGATCGTGACCTATATACCGCCGCCGAAAGGCGGGTAACACGTGAACGCCGCCCCTGATCTCAGCCAGGTCGTCCATGACTACCGCTACTGCCGAGGCCACAGGCTGACCGTGAAGGTATGCTACGTAGGGATAGACCTTGCCGAGCGCAAAGAGCTCGCGCAAGAAGCGTACGGCCTGCCCTTCGTCCATGTATCCGCGCCATGTCCTCGCCATAATCTTCGCCGCCACCACCAGGCCGCGTATGGGGATCAGCCTGATGGCCAGCGGCTCCTGACCCTTAGTGCCGGGTATTGCCCTTTGAAGGTCCCAGATCCACCTCAAATCGATCACCCTTGGCAATATTCTCCACGAACCCCTAGCGCTCCTCCCGGTGAAGGAGAGCAGGAAAAGGAGTCCTCCATAAGGTATCCTATTGCGTGGAGGGGATGCCCTATGACTCAGGTTACGGACGGCAGGATCCTCACGACGCCCCCCGAGGTTCAAGGGGCCGGCGATTACGGGGTCTTGGCCAACGAGTTCGTGGCCCTGCCCCTGATAAAGGCCGCCGGCGTGGCACGAGCCAACGTGCTGCACATGGGCGCCAAGGGATTGCTGGAACTCCAGGGGCCGGATGGAGCGCCCTTCTTGAGGCCAGTGGTGGCCGATGAGGAGGGGCCCCTTAAGTTGGAATACGTCCGAGACGACGCTCATCCGTGGTCCCGCACCTTCCGGGCCGCAGTGCCCGGCAGAGGAGAGGTCAGGGTGACCTACCTCGCCCCGCCCGGCTGTCGCGGCCTCGCCTGCAGGCTCGAGGGCCCGCCGGGGCTCACGCTGGGCGTAGAACTGCGGCTCGGGAAGCTGGTGAGGACGGTCTACAGCAGCCGGGAGGTGGGGGCGGCCAGGCGGACCTGGCACGACGCCTGGACCGATACCCTGGTAACGGAGTACTCCGGTCCGCTGCCCCTCTTGGCCGTCGCCCTGGGCGCCAAGCGGGACCGACCGGTCGAACACAGGCTACAACGTGACGACGGAACCGCGGTGGCCACCATCCTCGCAGGGGGCCCGACGGCGGACCTATTCATCACCTTCGCCCCCGACGCCGACGGCGCCGGGACGACCAACGTCGATATGGCCAGGTGGGGCTGGGAACTTCTCGAAGAACACAGTCGGCTCCGTACTCGGACTCTCCTAGGGAGGGCCTTGGACGACGAGGTCCTGCACAGGGTGGCGTCCCGCGTGGCTGCGGCCGCCGAGGGGCCCTCCGCACCCCGGGTAATGGCCGACAACCTCCTCTTCGCCTATTACTTCTCCTGGGGGAGAACCATCGATACCGAGCAGGTGGTCCTGGTCACCTCGCGCAGCCCGAGGTACTACGTCAGCGCCGCCCACTGGAGCAGGGACAGCCTCCTGTGGGCCTTCCCCGCTCTGCTCCTCGCCGACCCGCAGGGAGCCAGAGAGGCGTTGCTGACAGCCTACGAGCTATACGTGAGGAACGCCGGCGTCCACAGCCTGTACATAGATGGGTCCGTCCTCTACCCCGGTTTTGAGCTCGACGAGCTCTGCGCCTTCCCCATCGCCCTGGGCAGGTACCTCTCCCACACCGGCGATATCACCGTGCTCGAGGAAGGGAGCCTCATCGCCGCCCTCCGGCAGGTGGCCGAGGCCCTCTCGGCCAGGAGGGACCCTCGGACGGGGCTCTACGAGACCTTCCTGCTCCCCTCAGATGATCCTGCCCACCACCCCTTCGTCACCTATGACAACGCCCTCGCCTGGCTGGCGGCCAGGGTCCTGGCCGCGGCCCTCGGGGACGGTGAATGGGAACGACGTGCCGCCGAGCTGCGAGAGGGGATTTACTCCCTGCTCACCTGCGAGGGCCCCTACGGGCGGATGTTCGTGGGCTCAGCCAACGGCCGAGGCGATCACGTCCTCTACGACGAGCCCCCCGGGTCGCTGGAGCTCCTCACCCATTACGGCTTCTGCCACCCACAGGACGAAGTGTACCTCAATACCGTGAGGTGGATATACTCCGGGCACAACCCACACTACGTCCCCTCGGGACCCTACAGGGGGCCTGCCTGTCCTCATGTCAGACACCCGTGGGTACTCTCCCAGGCCAATCGTCTGCTGGCGCTGGCGGACCGGGACCTAGCGGCCGGCCCGGGCAGCGTGGAGGCTCGGGCGAGGCTCCTCAGCGAGGAGGGGCCCCTCCTCGGCAGGATGGACGCGGGGCTCGCCTGCGAGACCATTGACGCCTACGATGGGACGGTCCGGACCGGCCCGGCCTTCGCCACGTGCGCGGGCTTCTTGGCCTACTCCATCTATGAAGCCTACGGAAACCTGGACGGCCCACGGGGCTCGGAGAAGTTCCTGGGCTTTACCGCTTACGAGGGCCGAAGAAGAAGACCCAGAGGGCGATGAGCATGGCCGACAGGTATCCCACGACTGTGAGGGCAGGATAGCCGAAAAGGCGGGGTCCAGCGTCGGCGGTCGCGAGGAGCGACGAGCTGACGACCAGGGCCGCGATCACCAGGCCGGCCACCAGCCGACGGCTCACCTCGTGGAGGCTCGATATCAGGGGCTCGAGCCCTACGTGCCTGAACTCTATGGTCAGGTGTCCCCGCGCCGTGCGCCGGAGTATGGTGCGAATCCAACGGGGGGTATCTCTGAGCAGGTCTTCCGCCTCCAGGAGCGCTCCGAGGAGCTCCTTCCGCAGCCGGCCGGGCCCCCACCGCTCCCTGGCCAGCCTCTCCGCATGGGGCCGGAGCTCTTCAATTAGATTCAAGGAGGGGCACAGGGTCCGCCCCACC
>DFND01000025.1:11051-11252 GCA_002375895.1 Firmicutes bacterium UBA3576 | reverse complement strand
CGCAGGCTCCCGAAGGTCCTGCGTGAGGGTGACTGGGAGGCCACGGTCTGGCTCTGTGCATCAGACCGTCCGGCCCGCCTCGAGGTCGTGGACGTCGCCCCCGGCGCGTTCAGAGGCCCCGACCTCGGCCTGGCCGTCGACATCGGGACGACCTCGGTCGTGGTCCACCTGGTCGACCTTGACCGGGGGGCCACCCTGGCG
>DFND01000025.1:0-11042 GCA_002375895.1 Firmicutes bacterium UBA3576 | reverse complement strand
TCCAGCCCCTGGCCAGGAAGGTGGCCCTGACCCTCGAGGAGCCGACCCTCACCGAGAACGCGAGCGATCTGACGCGGCTGCTGGCCGCCCTGAACAAGCAGGCGGGCGTGGCGGAGGTCAGGGTGGGCCTAGGCGTGCTGCGCCGGCTGCCGGAGGTCCTCCGCGAGGGCAACTGGCGGGTAACGGTCACCTTGGCGGAGCACGAGGAGAGGGCCGAGGTGGTGGCCGTGGAGCCCGGCCCCTCGCGCACGCCGCCCTACGGCCTCGCCGTGGACGTGGGCACCACCACCATCGTCGTGGCCCTGGTGAACCTGGAGACGGGGGCCACCGTCGACAGGCGCGGCTCCTACAACCGCCAGTTCAGGTTCGGCGATGACGTCATCACCCGCATCATCCACGCCTCCCAGGGGCCGGAGGAGCTCAGGGAGCTGCAGTCGGCCGCCCTGGAGACCATCAACGCGCTCACGGGCGAGCTGCTTCGGGCGAACCGACTGGACCGGGAGGCCGTGGCCGTCGTCTTCACGGCCGGCAACACCACCATGGCTCACTTGCTCCTGGGCATACCGCCGGACTTCATCCGCCTCGAGCCCTACATCCCCGCGGCCGCGAGGTTCCCCGTGGTCCGGGCGGGCGAACTGGGCCTCGAGGTGAACCCGGAGGCGCCGGTCCTGAGCTTCCCGGCGGTGGCCAGCTACGTGGGCGGGGATATCGTGAGCGGCGTGCTGGTGTCGGGGGCCGCGGAGGCGGAGCCGGTGAGCCTGTTCATCGACATCGGGACCAACGGGGAGATCGTCCTCGGGAACCGTGACTGGCTGGTGGCCTGTGCCTGTTCCGCCGGGCCGTGTTTCGAGGGCGGCGGGATAACCTTCGGGACCCGTGCCACCCCTGGTGCCATCCAGCGGGTCGAGATCGACGAGGACTACGAGGTTCGGGTGGAGACCGTGGGCGGCGCCAAGCCCATCGGGATCTGCGGCTCGGGACTGGTGGACTGCCTGGCCAAGCTCCTGGCCGCTGGGATCATCGACCGGGCGGGGAGGTTCCAGGAGGTGGACACCCCCCGCAGACGGGATAGCGACGATGGGCCGGAGTTCGTGCTGGTGTGGCAGGAGGAAGCCGCTACGGACGGGGATATCGTCATCACCGAGAGCGACGTCAAGAACCTCCTCCGGGCCAAGGGCGCCATCTACGCCGGGATACGGTCCCTGCTCAAGACCGTGGAGCTTCCCGAGGAGGCCATTGAGAGGATATACATCGCCGGGGGGTTCGGCAACTACCTGAACATCAAGGACGCGGTGGAGATCGGGCTGTTGCCGGACCTGCCGCGGGAGAAATACGTGTTCATCGGGAACGCCTCCGTCAAGGGGGCCAGGATGGCCCTCCTCTCCCGGGAGGCCCTGCGAGGGGCGGAGGAGGTGGCCAGGAAGATGACCTACCTGGAGCTGTCGGCCGGGAACATGTTCATGGAGGAGTTCACCTCGGCCATGTTCCTGCCGCATACCGACCTCAGCCTGTTCCCCTCCGTCAGGGGGACGGCTGGCCGAGAAGGGAGGTAAAGACCTTGCCCAAGCACATAGCGGTGGCTGGAAAGGGCGGCACGGGCAAGACGACGCTCTGCGCCCTGATAATCAAACACCTCAAGGAGCAGGGCAAGACGCCTATCCTGGCCGTGGACGCCGACGCCAACGCCAACCTCAACGAGGCCCTGGGGATGGAGGTCGAGGGGACCATCGCCTCCATCTTGGACCAGACCAAGGCCTACGGCGGGGTCCCGCAGGGGATGAGCAAGGACATGTTCATCGAGTATAAGCTCAACGCCGTCCTCTCGGAGTCGGAGGACGTGGACCTCCTGGTCATGGGCGGGCCCGAGGGCCCCGGCTGCTACTGTTACCCCAACGACCTGCTCAAGCGGTACATGGAGCGGCTCAGCGGGAATTATCCCTACCTGGTTATGGACAACGAGGCCGGGATGGAGCACCTCAGCCGCAGGGTGGCCCAGGACGTGGACATCCTGTTCGTGGTCAGCGACGCCACGGCCCGGGGCGTGAGGTCGGCCGCCAGGATCCACCAGCTGGTGAAGGGCCTCAAGACCAAGGTGGGCGAGATCTACCTGGTCATATCCCGGGCCAGCGGGGAGACGGTGGAGGCCCTCGCCGGGGAGATCGAGAAGACGGGGCTTGAGCTCGTCGGGACCATTCCCCTGGACGAAGGGGTCATGGAGTTCGACCTCGTGGGGCGCCCCCTCGTAGAGCTACCGGATGATTCACCGGCCGTCAGGGCCGTTGGAGATATCATGGCTCGCGCTAACGTCTGAGAAAGGAGTGCTGAGAAATGGCTGTCGAGAAGGTAGTGGGGAAGTACAGCGACAGCGTCCGTGAAGTGGTCTTAGGTGCCACTCCCGACCAGGGTGGCACCCGTAGCCATACGATAACCATCGGCGGGGACTCAGCCCTGCCCTTCCTGCACTTCGAGGGCGAGGTCAAGAACCGTCCCGTCATCGCCATCGAGGTCCTGGACCATGAGCCGGAGTGGAACGATGCCCTGGCCGAGCACTACCGCGACGTCTGGGGCGACCCGACCCAGTGGGCCCAGAAGGCCGTGGAGGAGTTCGGCGCCGACCTCATATGCCTCACCCTGGACGGCGCGGACCCCGACGGGCTTAACCGGTCGCCGGAGGAGTGCGCCGAGGTGGTGAAGAAGGTCCTCGAGGCCGTGGAGGTGCCTCTGATCGTCAAGGGCTCGGGCGATTTCGATAAGGACAACGAGGTGATGCCGGTGGTGGCCGAGGCCGGCGCCGGCGAGAACCTCCTGCTGGGCACCGCTGAGGAGGAGAACTACAAGACCCTCACCGCGGCCTGCATGGTGCACAAGCACAGCATCATCGCCCTGAGTCCCATCGACATCAACATCTGCAAGCAGCTCAACATCCTCATCAACGAGATGAACATGCCCCTTGACCGCATCGTCATCGACCCCTCCGTGGGGGCGCTGGGGTACGGCATCGAGTACGTGTACTCGATTATGGAGCGCATCAGGCTCGGCACCCTCCAGAGCGATAAGATGCTGGCCATGCCGGTGATCTGCAACGTGGGCTACGAGGCCTGGAGGGCCAAGGAGGCCTTCGCACCCGAGAGCGAGTTCCCGGGCTGGGGGGACCAGGTGAGCCGCGGGATCCTGTGGGAGGCCATGACGGCCAGCACCCTGCTGCAGGCCGGGGCGCATCTCCTAGTCATGCGGCATCCCGAGGCCATCCGGATGCTCCGGGAGCAGATCGACGAGCTGATGGTGTCCAACGAGTTCTAAGATCAGGGGGGTTACCTGAGATGATTCTCATAGGTGAACGGATCAACGGGATGTTTACGGATATCGGAAAGGCCGTCCGTGAGAGGGATCCCGCCCCCGTCCAGCACTGGGCCCGGGCGCAGAAGGAGGCCGGGGCCGACTACCTGGACGTGAACACCGGCCCCAACGCCGAGGACCCCGTGGAGGCCATGCGCTGGCTGGTGGAGACCATACAGGAGGTATGCGACCTGCCGCTGTGCCTGGACTCCACCAACTACGACGCCATCGAGGCGGGGCTTGAGCTGTGCAAGAGGCCGGCCATAATCAACTCCGTCCCGGTGGAGAGGCCCAAGATCGAGCGGGTCTTCCCCATGGCTAAGAAGTACAACGCCAAGCTCATCGGCCTGACCATGGACAAGAAGGGCATCCCCAAGGACGCCGACAACCGCACCGCGCTGGCCATGGAGCTGGTGGTGGTGGCCTCCGAGTACGATTTTCCGCTAGAGGACCTGTTCATCGACCCGCTCATCCTGCCGGTCAACGTCGCCCAGGAGCACGCGCCGGAGGTCCTCGAGACCCTGCGTAACGTCAAGACGCTGTCCAACCCCGCTCCCAAGACCGTGGTGGGGCTCAGCAACGTGTCGCAGAACTCCGTGAACAGGAGCCTCGTGGACAGGACCTTCCTGGCCATGGCGCTCGCGGCCGGCCTGGACGCGGCCATCCTCAACGTAAACGACGAGGAACTCCTGGATACCATAGCCACGTCGAGGATTCTCCTGAACCAAGACGTCTACGCCGAGTCCTACCTCAAGGTGTTCCGGTCCAGGGGCAAGTAGCGGAGCTGTGCCGGGGCGGGGTTCGCCCGCCCCTCAACCAACCATCGGGAGGCGGGTCAAGATCATGTCAACAGCCGTAACCCTCGACTTCTACAGGCGAGTGGCCGGTGAGAGCAGCGAGCCCATCGCGCGCTGCTATCAGTGTCAGAAGTGTTCCGGCGGCTGCCCGGTGAGCTTCGCCATGGACCTCCGGCCCCACGAGGTGATCCGACTCGTACAGCTGGGCCGCGACGAAGAGGTGCTCAAGAGCCAGGCCATCTGGATCTGTATCGGCTGTAAGACGTGCCAGGCGAGGTGTCCCAACGATATCGACGCCTCCAGGGTAATGGACGGGCTCCGGGCCCTGGCCAGGGAAAGGGGCTACAGGCCGGGGGACGAGAGGGTGGCCGCCTTTCACGAGGCCTTCCTGCGGACGGTCCAGGGGCTCGGCCGGGCTTATGAGCTGGGCACGGTGGCCCTGTTCAAGGCCCGCACCAGAGACCTCTTCGGGGACCTCACGCTGGGCCTGGAGATGTTCCGGAGGGGTAAGCTCAAGATCCGGCCCTCGCGGATCAGGAGGCGGGCGGAGATCGGCAGGATATTCCGCCTGGCGAAGGGGAAGAGACCATGAGATACGCTTATTACCCCGGATGTTCGCTGCACTCTACAGCGGAGGAGTACGATATTTCCACCAGGGCGGTGATGAAGGCCCTGGGCGTCGAGCTTTTGGAGCTTGAGGACTGGAGCTGCTGCGGCGCCACCCCCGCCCACAGCAGCGACAAGTTCCTGGGCGTGGCGCTGCCCATGCGGAACCTGTTCATCGCCGAGGAGACGGGGCTGGACGTCCTGGCGCCCTGCGCGGCCTGCTACAACTCGCTGCGGCACGCCCAGGCCGCGGCGGAGGAGGGGGAAGGGCAGGAGGCCAGGAGGGCCCTCGAGCAGATCCTGGGCCGGGAGTACCGGGGGGATGTCCAAGTCCTCCATCCCCTGGAGCTGCTCGGCGGCGATGAGATGCTGGAGGCCGTGAGGCAGAAGGTCACCCGCCCCCTGCGGGGCCTCAAGGTGGCCACCTACTACGGCTGTCTGCTGGGCCGGCCGGCCCGGGAGGTGGCCTTCGAGGACCCCGAGCGACCGGTTTCGATGGACCGTCTCATGGAGGCGGCGGGGGCGGAGGTCGTCCGCTGGTCGTACAAGACCGACTGCTGCGGCGGGAGCCTGGCCGTGGCGCGGCCCGACCTGGTGGTCGAGCTGGTGGCCGGGATAGTGAGGGCGGCGCTGGCCGCGGGCGCCGAGGCCATCGTGACCGCCTGCCCCCTGTGCCAGTCCAACCTCGATACCAGGCAGGCCGGGGCAGGCGAGCGGCCGGTGCCCGTCCTGTACGTGACGGAGGCCCTCGCGTGGGCTATGGAACTGCCGGAGGCCTCCGGGCTCGGGAGACGGCACCTGGTGGACCCCGCGCCGGCTCTGGCGGCGGTTAACTCGCAAAGGGGGATGGGAGAGCTATGAGTCGTGCCAAGGAGACGAAGGCTAACGGGTCCGTGCTCGTGGTCGGCGCGGGCATAGCGGGCATGCAGTCGGCCCTCGACCTGGCAGAGTCGGGCTACCTGGTGCACCTGGTGACCGATGAGCCCTCCATCGGCGGGAAGATGGCGCAGCTGGACAAGACCTTCCCCACCAATGACTGCGCGATGTGCCTGATGGGCCCGAAGATGACCGACTGCCAGAACCACCCCAACATAGACCTCTACACCATGACCACCCTGGCCGGGGTGGAGGGCGAGGCCGGGAACTTCAAGGTCAAGCTGCGCGCCCAGCCGCGCTACGTGGACGTTGAGGAGTGTACGGCCTGCGGCGAGTGCGAGGCCGTCTGCCCCGTTCGCGCGCGGGACGAGTTCAACGAGGGCCTGGGAGAGCGGAGGGCCATTTACAAGCAGTTCCCCCAGGCGGTCCCCAACGCCTACCTGATCGAGAAGCGGGGCACGCCCCCCTGTCGGCAGACGTGCCCGGCGGGGTGCAACGCGCAGGGCTACGCCGCGATGATCGGCGAGGGCAAGTTCGGGGACGCCCTGGAGGTCATCGAGAGGAGAATACCCTTCCCCGGCATTTGCGGGAGGATCTGTCACCACCCCTGTGAGTCGGAATGCAACAGGGGGGAGATAGACGAGCCCCTGTCCATCGCGGCCCTCAAGAGGGCGGCAGCCGACTACGGGTGGGAGGAGTTCGTGGAGAATCATCCCCCAACTCCGGTGCCCGAGGGGGAGCGGCGGGAGGAGAGGGTGGCCGTCA
This sequence comes from Firmicutes bacterium UBA3576, assembly GCA_002375895.1. Lineage (GTDB taxonomy): Bacteria > Bacillota > Sulfobacillia > UBA3569 > UBA3569 > UBA3569. Next base: position 4,662 of record DFND01000025.1, on the reverse strand, counting down.
TAGGCGGCGGCCCGGCCGGCCTGACAGCCGCCTTTGACCTGGTGAGGCGGGGTTACAGGGTGACCGTGTACGACGCCCTGCCCGCGCCGGGCGGCCTCCTCATAGGGGGGATCCCCCGTTACCGCCTGCCCAGGGAGATCGTCGAGCGCGAGACGCAGTACCTCCTGGCCCACGGCATTGAGTTCGTGGGGAACACCAGGGTTGGCGAGGATATATCCTTCGAGGAGATCCGCTCGAAGCACGCCGCCGTGGTCCTGGCCGTCGGGCTTCCGCGGGGGCGCAGCCTGCCCCTGCCGGGGGCTGAGGCCGAGGGTATCGTGGAGGGCCTGGCCTTCCTCCGGGAGGCGGCCCTGGGCGGCAGGCCGCCTGTGGGCGAGAAGGTCCTGATCATCGGCGGCGGCAACGCGGCCATGGACGCCGCCAGGACGGCGCTGCGGCTCGGCGCCGCGGAAGTACACGTAGCCTGTGTCGAGGCCCGACACGAGATGTTGGCTCACGAGTGGGAGATCGAGGAGGCCCTCGAGGAGGGGGTCAAGCTCCACCCGGCCTGGGGCCCGCAGGAGTACATAGTCGAGGGCGAGAAGGTCGTGGGCGTCAGGATGCAGCGGTGCCTGTCGGTCTTCGACGCGGAGGGCCGCTTCAACCCCCAGTACGAGCCCGGCTCCGACCGCGTCTTCGAGGCGGACATGGTCATCCTGTGTATCGGCCAGGCCTCCGAGCTCGGCTTCCTGGAGGGGAGCGGGGTCGAGACCTCGCGGGGCCTGATCGCGGTGGACGAGCTGACCCTGGCCACCTCCGAGGACGGGATCTTCGCCTGCGGGGACATCACCGGCAGGGGCGCCTCGGTGGTCGAGGCCATCGCCGGCGGGCACGAGGCGGCCGAGTCGGTGGCGCGGTACCTGGAGGGAAGGGACCTCAGGGAGGGGCGCGCGAAGGAGAAGGGCGAGAAGCTGCCGCCACCGGAGACCACCCCGCGGCATCCGGCGGGCCGGCATAGTGTCAGGATGGCCGACCCGGCGGAGAGGGCGCGGGATTTCCGCGAGGTCAGCCTGGGCTTTGACCGCGAGACGGCCGTAGAGGAGGCCAAGCGGTGCGTGCACTGCGGGATCTGTTCGGAGTGTCTGCAGTGCGAGCAGGCCTGCGAGAAGAACGCCCTGCGCCATCAGGACGCGGAGCGGGAGATCGAGCTCGAGGTGGGCAGCATAATCCTCGCGCCCGGCTACTCCCTCTTCGACGCCGAGCTCGCGGGCGAGTACGGCTACGGCCTGTACCGCAATGTGCTCACCAGCATCGAGTTCGAGAGGCTGCTCTCCTCCTCGGGCCCGACCAAGGGGGAGGTCGTCCGGCCGTCGGACGGCGCGCACCCGAGGAGGATAGCCTTCATACAGTGTGTGGGCTCGCGCGACGTGAGCTGCGACGCCGAGTACTGCTCGAGCATCTGCTGTATGTACTCCACCAAGGAGGCCGTCATCGCCAAGGAACATGACCCGGACATCGAGCCCACTATCTTTTACCTCGACGTGCGATCCTACGGCAAGAAGTTCGACCTCTACGTGCAGTCGGCCCGGGAGAACTACGGGGTCCGGTACGTCCGGAGCATGATCTCCAGCGTCAAGGAGGACCCGCGCACCGCGAACCTGATCATCCGCTACTACACCGACGGCGAGCTCAGGGAAGAGGAATTCGACATGGTCGTCCTCGCCGTGGGCGTGAGGCCGCCTACGGGGGCCGAGGACCTGGCGCGGGCCGCCGGGATCGAGCTCAACGAATACGGGTTCGCCAGGACCGACCCCTACGACCCGACCCGCACCACGCGGGAGGGCGTGTTCGTCGCCGGCGCCTTCCAGCGCCCCCAGGACATCCCGGACACGGTCATGAACGCCAGCGCCGCGGCCGCCAGGGCCTCGAGCCTGCTAGCCGAGGTCCGGGGCGACATGGTGCGCGAGAAGAGCTACCCCGAGGAGAGGGACGTGTCCGGCGAGGAGGTACGGGTGGGCGTCTTCGTCTGCCGGTGCGGGATCAACATCGCCTCGGTGGTGGACGTGCCGGCGGTGGTGGAGTACGCCAGGGGGCTCCCGGGCGTGGTGCACGCCGAGGAGTCGGTCTATACCTGCTCGCAGGACAGCCTGAAGAAGATCCGGACGAGGATCCAGGAGCACAACCTGAACCGGGTGGTGGTGGCCAGCTGCACCATCAGGACCCACCAGCCCCTGTTCCGGGAGGCCCTGCGGGAGGCGGGGTTGAACCAGTTCCTCTTCGAGATGGCCAACATCCGCGACCAGTGTTCCTGGGTCCACAGGGATTACCCGGACCTGGCCACGGAGAAGGCCAAGGACCTGGTCAAGATGGCCGTGAGCAAGGTGCGGGAGCATCGTCCGCTCCACCTCTCCCCGGTGCCGGTGGTCCAGAAGGCCCTGGTCATCGGCGGGGGCGTGGCGGGCATGACCGCCGCCCTCGAGGTCGCCGAGCAGGGCTACGAGGCCTTCCTGGTGGACAGGGAGAGGGAGCTCGGGGGCATGCTGCGGCGGCTGCGCTTCCCGGTGGAGGGCCAGGCGCCGCCTGAGCTGCTCGAGAGCCTGCTCGCCCGCGTGGACGCCAACCCCCGCGTGCACGTGTACACCGAGGCCCGCATAGAGGACTTCTCCGGCCACGTGGGGCACTTCCAGACCACCATCTCCCTGCCCCACGGCGAGGGAGGCCCCAGGAAGCTGGTGCAGCTGGACCACGGCGTGGTGATCGTGGCCACGGGCGCGCCGGAGTTCCGGCCCGACGGACACTACCTCTACGGCGAAGACCCGCGGGTGCTCACCGGCACCGAGCTCGAGGAGGCCGTGGCCCGGGGCGATGCCAGGGTCTCCGAGGCCACGAGCGTGGCCATGATCCAGTGCGTGGGCTCCAGGGACGAGGAGAGGAACTACTGCAGCAGGACCTGCTGCACCCAGTCGGTGAAGAACGCCCTCGAGCTCAAGAGGCGGCGGCCTGACATGGACGTCTTCGTCTTCTACAGGGACATGCGGACCTACGGCTTCAACGAGAGGCTGTACAGGGAGGCCCGCGAGGCAGGGGTCCTGTTCATCCAGTTCGCCGACGAGGACAGGCCGCGGGTCGAGGCGCGGGAGGACGGCCTCTACGTGGCGGCCAGGGACCTGCTCTCTGGACGGGAGGTCACCGTCAGGGCGGACATCCTGGCCCTTGCCGCCGGTGCCGTCGCGCCGGAGGGCACGGCCGAGCTGGCCTCGGCCCTCAAGGTGCCGGTGGACGAGAACGGCTTCCTCCTGGAGACGCACATCAAGCTCGGCCCCATGGACTTCCCGTCGCAGGGCATCTTCCTGTGCGGCAGCGGGCACTCGCCCAAGTTCATCTCCGAGGCCATCTACCAGGCCCAGGGGGCCGTGGCCCGGGCCGCGCAGTTCCTGTCCAGGGACCAGCTGATGGTGGGCGGCGTGGTCTCGGTGGTGGACCCCGACAAGTGCGCCGCGTGCCTCACCTGCGTGCGCGCCTGCCCCTACAGCGTTCCCTTTATAAACGACGACGGGGTGGCGGAGATAGAGGCCGTGCAGTGCCAGGGCTGCGGCATCTGCGCCTCGGAGTGCCCGGCCAAGGCCATCCAGCTCCAACACTACACCGATCAGCAGGTCCGCGAAAAGGTCCGGGGCCTGTTCGCGGAGGTGATCTAGCGTGTCCGAGTGGACTCCCAAGATAGTGGCCTTCTGCTGTTACTACTGCGCCTACTCGGCGGCGGACCTGGCGGGCTCCATGCGGCTCCAGTATCCGCCCAACATCAGGGTGGTGGAGCTGCCCTGCACGGGGAAGGTGGACGTCGGGGTGCTGCTGGCGGCCCTGGAGGCGGGCGCCGATGGGGTGTACGTCGCCGGGTGTCTTGAGGGCGACTGCCACTTCCTCAAGGGCAACTTCAGGGCCAAGCAGCGGGTGGCCTACGCCAAGAGGCTCCTCGAGGAGATCGGGCTCGAGCCCGAGAGGTTGGAGATGTACAACCTCTCGGGGTCCATGGGCCCGCGGTTCGCCGAGATAGCCCAGGAGATGACGGAGAGGATCACCAAGTTGGGGCCAAGCCCCCTTAACCGACAGCACAGAAAGGGTGAGGTTGGGCCATGATCGTTGCGGAGCAGAAGCCCCTGGCCGAGATCGCCGAGATGGTCAAGGACGCCGAGCGGGTCCTGATCGTCGGCTGCAGCGAGTGCGTGACCGTTTGCCAGGCCGGCGGGGAGAAGCAGGTCGGGATCCTTGGGACGGCCCTGGGCATGATGCGCAAGAAGGAGGGCCGCGAGCTCCAGTGGGAGGGGGTCACCCCCGTCCGCCAGTGCGAGCCCGAATACCTGGAGGTGCTGGATAAGAAGGTCAAGGACGTCGACTGCGTGGTGTCCATGGGCTGCGGCGTGGGCGTCCAGTTCATAGCCGAGAGGTACCCGGGCCTCTGGGTGGTGCCCGCCCTCAACACCAAGTTCGGCGGGGGCACCGTCGAGGCCGGGGTCTGGGAGGAGCGCTGCGGGTTCTGCGGCGAGTGCATCCTGCACAAGACGGGCGGGATCTGCCCGATAATCCGCTGCTCCAAGAGCCTGCTCAACGGCCCCTGTGGCGGCTCCCAGGACGGCAAGTGCGAGATAGACTCCGAGGTCGACTGCGCCTGGCAGCTCATCTACG
>DFND01000001.1:538-21913 GCA_002375895.1 Firmicutes bacterium UBA3576 | reverse complement strand
CCACACTGATATTCCTGTTCCCGGCAGCCGGAGTATACTCCAACACGGTCTCCCCTAGTCTGCAGGGGCTTGACGGGTTCGCCCGGGTTTTTCAGGAGGTCGCTTTAAGCGTCAACGCGGTGGTGGGGTACGGTGGAGTGCTCCTGCAGCCCCTGCTGGTCCTGGGCGCCCTGTGGGCTTTCTGGCCGAGCAGAAGCTCTCCCTAAGGATGAAGATGCTCTCAAGGCCAAAAGGAGGGAGTTGTGCAGCGTGAAGATAACAGAGCCCGGATGAGCGTGGAGGCCACGCGTTCCGCTGGGCAGTAACAAGACTGGCGGTCGTAACCTCCTGTATCGCTCATTCACCGGCGGGCTTTACAGTGTGCGAGCTGGACTCCCTGTTGGTCGCCTGCGAGGCAAAACTGTCCCCTGGTGCGGTTCTCATCCATGAGATCCCCTTCTGTAATATCCCCAAGACTTCCCCGAAGAGGGGAGGCCAGAGGGAGATGGGATGGGCCGGGGTTAACGGCGCGGCGTAAGCGATGTTGTCGTCCGCTATGGGATCTGCAGGAAAGGTTCTTTGCCGTAGCCAGCTGGTCTGCTCTTTGCTGTCGTATGACCTCGATGATCTCGGCGTTATTGTGCCAGTCTCCGGCCGAAATATCGGTTCGGGACCCTCCGTTTGTCCCGGTTTACCGGAGTACACGGCAACCGCCGCACGGTCCAGAACCTGCAGCCAGCGGCCTGGAACTCGGTGGGTGTGGAAGGTGTCCTGGGTGATGTAGTAGTGCTCATCCTGCCGAACCCTGAGGCAGGAAGTCCTGTTCCGCCTATGGAAAGCATACGCAACAGGAGAGGTCGGGCAGTTGGGTGACTTCAGGGCCATGACCGGCGGTCCCAATGCAGCTGCCTGCTAGAAAGGGGAACCTGCCGTGAACTTCGACCCACTTTATTACCCCCATGCTTCGCGACGGATGTTGGTCTATGCCGGGAACGGGATGGTGGCCACCTCGCAGCCGCTGGCGGCCCAGGCCGGACTGGCCGTACTCCGTCAGGGCGGTAATGCCATTGACGCCGCCGTGGCCGCGGCGGCCTGTCTGACGGTGGTTGAGCCCACCTCCAACGGTATCGGCAGCGACGCTTTCGCCCTGGTCTGGACCGGGGGCCAACTCTACGGCCTGAACGCCAGTGGGCCGGCGCCCCGGGCCATTTCCCGCGAGGCGCTGGCCAGGGCCGGTTACAAGGAAATGCCGCGCTTTGGGTGGCTCCCGGTGACCTTACCCGGGGCGCCGGCGGCCTGGGCCGAGCTCTCGCGGCGGTTCGGGCGGCTGCCGCTGACTACCGTCCTGGAGCCGGCTATCACTTACGCCCAAGAGGGCTATCCCCTGACCCCTGTCCTGGGGCGGGCCTGGGAGGTAGCCTTTCGCCGCTACCGCCAGGTCCTGAAAGGTGAGGAGTTCAAACCCTGGTTTGACACCTTCGCTCCCGCCGGGCGACCGCCCCGGATCGGGGAAGTCTGGCGTTCGCCGGACCATGCCCGGACACTAAGGCTCATCGCCGAGACCAACGCCGCCGCCTTCTACCAGGGCGAGCTGGCGGAACGCATCGACCGTTTTTCCCGGGAACACGGCGGCTACCTGCGCAAAGAGGACCTGGAGGCCTTCCGGCCGCAGTGGGTGGAGCCCATCGGCATCGACTACCGGGGTTATGAGGTCTGGGAAATTCCCCCTAACGGACAGGGCCTGGTGGCCCTGCTGGCCCTGAACATCCTGAAGGGCTTTGAATTCGCCGCCAGGGACGACGTAGAGACCTATCACCGGCAGATCGAGGCCCTCAAGCTGGCCTTTGTGGACGGGAAGCAGTATATCACCGACCCGGATCATATGACGGTGGCGGTGGCCGACCTGTTGAGTGAGGCCTATGCGGCGGAACGGCGCCGGCTCATCGGGGACACCGCCCTGATGCCGGAGCCGGGCGTCCCACCCCAGGGCGGCACGGTGTACCTGGCCGCAGCCGACGGCGAGGGGAACATGGTGTCCTTCATCCAGAGCAACTACATGGGCTTCGGGTCGGGCATCGTCATTCCGGGGACGGGGATCAGCCTGCAGAACCGGGGCCACACCTTCTCCTTGGACCCAGCGCACGCCAACCGGCTGGAACCGGGGAAGCGCACCTACCATACCATCATTCCCGGCTTCCTGACCCGGAAGGGCCAGCCCATCGGCCCCTTCGGAGTAATGGGCGGGTTCATGCAGCCGCAGGGGCACCTACAGGTGATCATGAACACCATCGACTTCCACCTGAATCCCCAGGCGGCCCTGGATGCGCCGCGCTGGCAGTGGGTGGAGGGGAAGAAGGTGCGGGTAGAGCAGCAGGCCCCCTACCACATCGTGGAGGCCCTGGCCCGGCGGGGTCATGAGATCGAGATCGCCGTCGATTCTGGCGGCTTCGGCCGGGGCCAGATCATCTGGCGGACCGACGACGGCGTGCTGGTGGGCGCTACCGAACCGCGAACCGACGGTACCGTGGCGGCCTGGTAAGGAGGGACCTGTCCATGCCTTACATCTACGGCCCCCGCCTGTACCTGCGGGCCATTGAAGTGGAGGACTGGGAACACGGCTATCGCTGGGTCAACGATCCCGAGGTGACCCGATTCCTGCCCCTACATCTCTTCCCCTACTCCCAGTTAAGAGAACGCGGCTGGTATGAGCGGGCGGCGCGGGGTGAAAGCCGCGACGAGGTACACTTCGCTATCGTGCTCCGCGAAGGAGACCGGTACATCGGCAACACGTCCCTTTTCGCCATCGACTGGCGGCACCGGCAGGCCGGCTTTGGGATCATGATCGGGGAGCCGGACTGCTGGGATAAGGGTTACGGCACTGAGGCTATGCAGTTGGTGCTGGAGATGGCCTTTCGCCAGCTGGGGCTGCACAAGGTCTGGCTCCAGGTGGACGCCGACAACGAGCGGGCGATCCAGGCCTACACCAAGGCCGGCTTTCGCCGCGAGGGCGTGCTCCGGGACGACCGATATTATAACGGTCGCTTCCACGACACCGTCATCATGGGGATTTTGAGCGCGGAATTCGTGCCCCTGGAACGGGAAACGGAGGGATAAGGCGAGGCCGCGGCGGCGGTCCCCATCGACGGGGGGCCGCCCCCCACGATAACTGTTGAGCGGGGAAGGGGCGGCGCCCGTAGGAAGAATCGTCCAACCGCAGGGCCGCCCGGGGGGCAACTCACTGTCACATAGCGGCTCGTATTCCTTCGCGAGAAGGAGTACCTTATCGCTAGGGGATTACGGCGAAGTTCGCTGCCAAGACCAAGATCGGAAATAAGAGAGCAATTACGATTAGCAGGATAAATACGCCCCTGAATATCCCTCTGAACATCATGATCCTCCACGTGAGCGCGGTTTCTGATCTTAACCCCTTATCCGAGGCCTTCAAGAGTATTATATCACACGATGCATGAAGGGCCGCTTAGAAGCGCCCGCGCTTCGTCCCGTATCAGGGGACTGAGAATCTGGCCCAGCGGTACTGGAGGAAATGAACCTCGGGTTTAGAATAAGAACTGGGGTTACAGGCAGTGATCGCTTAATTCACTCGGGAGGTGCAACGGATGAAGAGGTTCTTCACCCCGGCCAGAATAATCGGCCTCATACTGCTGCTGGCAGGCCTCTGGTATTTCAGGACCTGGTTTCACACGCCGGTGATGTTCTTTTACACCCGGCCGGAGGTAATCGAAGGGATCCTTGTGGCGTGGCTGGTTTCGCGATTCGGGCTTGGGCGTTGGCCTTTTCTCACCAGGCAACGGCGGCTAGAGCTAGAGGTCGGCACCACCCAGGCGGGCCAGCCCAAGACGACCACTTATCGCTACCGCTTGCTGCCGCTTCTTGCAGGCCTCGCCTTTATCCTGATACCGCTGTTATTCCTCCTGCTGGGCTCCTGGGGACGGGCCACCTATCTCGCTCAGACCCTGCCCTACGAGAAGATAGAGCGCCTCTATGATAGCAGCACCAGGGTGCGCCTGATGCCCTTTGAGGTGGCCTACCGTTATGCCAAGGACTCCCTGCAGTTAAGCCAGTATAGGCTGGGCACCGGCAACATGGTGCTGCGGGACGGCAAGCTGAGCTGGGTGTTCCCCCTGAGGCCTGACGGCCTGGTGATTACCTTTACCAGGCAAAACAAGGGGATACTCGTGGTGGACGCCACCACCCAGGAGAAGAACTCCGAGATGATCCAGAGAGACATGCGGGTTGGAGAGGGCATGCAGATTACCGACAACCTATGGTGGAACCTCTTCCGGAAACGTTACTTCGTCACCACTGAGGACCCCTACTACATCGACAAAGATGGCGAGATCTACACCATCGTGCCAGCGGTCCGCTATGAATTCCGGCTGTACTGGGGGATCGTACATACGGTGCCCCGTTTCGCCGGCTTGTTCTTAGTGGACACGCAGGGAACCGTGGCCTTTCTCTCGCCGGAGGAGGCCAGGGAGAACCCGATCACGGCCGGGAACCGGATCTTCCCCGAGCTCTTGGCACGGGAGTACGTAAACGCCTATCAGTTCAAGCTGGGAGTGTTGAACAAGCTCTTCATCCACGAGGACCAGATTCAAATCCAGGATGTTACCAGCCCGATCCAGATCAACCGCCAGCCCTTCCTGATTATGACTGAGAAAGGGCCGATGTGGCTGGTGGCGACGGAGCCCTACGGGGAAAGCCACGGTATCTTCAAGATATTCATAGTGGACGCCGTGACCGGGAGGCTTATGCTTTACGAGCTGCCCGAGCAGGGCATCCTCACTGGACCGGTCCGGGCGGCTGACTACGTTCGCCGCGCAAACCCCATAGTGGACTGGAGCCGGTTTGAACTGGTCGAGCCGCTCCCCTTCATCCGAGATGGGCACCTCTTCTGGAAGTTCGCCGTCATTCCAGGCGACGCTGCGGGTATAGCCTATCAAGCCTTCGTCAACAGCGAGAGCAACGAGGTGGTCGAGGCCCAAACGGATCAGGACGTGGCCGCCTTTCTGGCCGGCCGGACGCCGGAGGCCTTTCCCGCCACAGGGACGACGGGTGATATAGGGGAGATAATTCGTCAGATCCAGGAAAAGCTCAAGGAGATCGAGGACTTGATACGCCAGCTTCAGAGCCTGGAGACGGAGTGAAGCGGGAACCTTCTCCCTTTCTGTTACCCGAGGTCGCCGATTAGCTCATGAGGGATGCCTATCTCCGTGAGGCACCGGTGGGGGCGCCCTCATTAGAGGGAATCTCGACGCAGTCGGAGAAGAAGGGGAGCATGAACACGACGCGCGAGACGAGAGAGATAGTCGTCATAGGGGACGTCCATGGCTCGGCGGCCAAGCTCGAGGCCCTCTTGCGGGCAGCGGGGCTGGTGGATGAGGAGATGCGGTGGAGGAAGGAGGGGGCTTGCCTCGTCCAGACCGGGGACCTCATCGATAGGGGACCTGAGCCCTTCCGGGTCCTCGATATCATGCGGAAGCTGGTTGAGGAGGCGCCGGAGGCGGGCGGGGAGGTCCACTCTCTCCTCGGGAACCACGAGTTCATGGCCCTGGCCTCGGCCCGGGGTGATGAGCTCATGCTGGCCACGTGGTTTTCGGAGAACAACGGCGGCTGGGTGACCTACGAGATCTGGCGGCGGGAGAGGGGAGGGGACCTCGAGGGCTTTCTCGCCGAGTTCTCGGACGCCGGCGGGTACGGTAGCTGGCTGCGGGAGAGGCCGGTGATGGTGCGCGTCGGCGACTTCGTCTTCTCCCATGCCGGGCTCGACCGGGCTTTCCCCTCCGTGGACGGGGTGAACGAGGAGTTCTGGGAGCGCTTTGAAAGGGGAGACTTCTATCATCCCCTGCTGAGACGCGGCCCCCTTTGGGTAAGGGATCTAACCTCCGACGAGGTAGAGGAGGCCCTGGGCGCCCTGGGGGCCTCTCGTATGGTCGTGGGCCATACCCCCCATCCGGGTATTACCGCCGCCTGCGGGGGACGGTTGATATACGTGGATGTGGGGATGGCGTGGACCCGCTACTGCGAGGCCCTGCACATAATCGGCGACGAGGGATACGTCTTCGACGACCGGGGCCGGAGGAGAAGGCTTTTCTAGGAGGTTGACGGCATGAGGATCGGCGTGGTGGAGCTAGAGGTCGGGCACCCGGAGACGAACCTCAGGGCGGCCAGGCGGGCCCTGGAGGCCTGTGCGGCGGAGGGGTGCCGCCTGGTGCTGTTCCCCGCCTACCTGGGGAACGTCCTCTCTGAGGAGGGGATGGAGGTCTTCCTGAGGTTCCGCCGCGGCGAGCTGACGAGGGCGGCCTTCCCCGACTGGGAGGAGCTGTTCTCGCGCTGGGCCCGGGAGACGGGAGTCTACCTAGTGGGCGGCAGCGTCCTCGTGCCGGCGGGGTCGGAGGCCTCGCCCGGCTACGCCAACCTGTGCCCGGCTTTTTCCCCCTCCGGTGAGGTCCTCCTCCGGCAGCTTCAGACCCACGCCGACGCTGAGGAACGGGAGAGGGGCCTGGTGACCGGCGACGAGCTTGGGCGCTTTTCGGCCGAGGGGTTCGTAGTCGGCCCGGTGGTAAGTACTGATGTGAGGGTGCCGGAGGTAAGCCGTGTCCACTGTCTCCTGGGCGCCACCCTCCTGGTCGTCCCGAGCGCCGTCCCCGGGTATTCCCCGTGGGCTCAACTGGCCGGCCTCTGGCAAGAGGTACAGCAGAACCAGGTCTTCGGGGCCGAGGCCTGTCTGGTGGGCGAATTGGGGGGCCTTAGCTTCCGGGGACGCACGGCCGTGTTCGGGCCGTGCGAGATGACGCCGGGGAAAAGCGGCTTCCTGGCGGGCTTCTCGTCCTTTTACCGCGACCTCACCCTGAGGTACATGGGAGACGAGACTCCGCCCGAGCTCCAAGAGCCCTGGGACGTGGCGCCGGGCCGGGGCACGGCTCTCACGGGAGAGGGGTACCGAATTCTGGTCGTCGACCTCGACCCCGCGGAGCTCAGGGCCACTTGGCAGGAGTACGACATCTTCGGGGAGCTCAACCTGAACCTCTACCGCAGGCATCTCCCCGAGGTCTACGGTGGAGGTGAGCGGTGATGCTGGAGAGGATCCGAGACGCCCTGTTGCGCAGCCTCCTGTATTACAGGAGCAGGCCTGGGAGCATCCGGCGACACCTGGCGAAGAGGGATTTCTCGCCTGGCGACAACTGCAAGGTGATAGATCTCGGGCGGGTGAGGGTCGCGGCCGTGCAGGCGAGGCTGACCCTTCTGAGCGATCCCCGGGACTACGCCGAGGCCATGTATCACTACGTCAGGGAGGCGGCCCGCGAGGGGGCCCAGCTGGTGGTGTTCCCCGAGGAGAACGGCACACACCTCCTGGGGATGCTGCCCGGCATCGAGGATATGGTGCGGGACCGGCCCATTGAGGAGGCCCTGGGAGAGCTCGGGGACGTGAACCTGGCCGACCTGTTCGCCTTCATCGGTGAGGCGGCGCGACGGGTACACATCGCCACCTTCTCGACGCTGGCCCGGGGTTTTGGCCTATATATCATCGGGGGCAGTATCAACCTCCCGGAAAGGGACGGCCGGGTATATAACGAGACCTTCCTCTTCGGGCCCGGGGGAGAGATCCTCGGCAACCAGAGGAAGGTCCACCTCCTGCCGGTGGAGAGGCAGTGGGGGCTCTGTGCGGGCGACCGGCTCGAGGTCTACCGTACCCCTCTCGGGAACCTGGCCGCCCCGGTGTGCATGGACGGCACGTACTTCGAAACCTACCGCATCCTGGTCTCCATGGGCGCGGATATCATAGCCATGCCCTACGCCCTGATGGAGAAGTACAACTACTGGACCGCGCTGCGCGGCGCCTGGCCCAGGACCCAGGAGTCCTACGCCTACTCAGTCTACACCACCCTGGTGGGGAAGGTGGGCACCATCGAATTCGAGGGGCGCAGCGCCATCTTCGCCCCGCTGGAGATGACCCCCAGGGGCGATGGGGTGCTGGCGGAGACGGCCGACCACCTCAGTGAGGGCGTCATCGTGGCGGACCTGGACATCACAGCCCTGCGGGAGAGGAGGAGGACGGCCCTTCGGCCCGACCCGGCTCTGTGCTCGCGCTACCTCCCGGCGGCCTACGAGGAGTACGCCCGGCGGCCGCGCCTCTAGCCCACCTCCGGCATGTCCACCACGGCCGCGTCCAGCCGGGAGCAAAGCTCTTCCACCAGCCACCGGTGGCAAGTGAACAGGAACACCTGCCTCTCACGGCTCACCTCGTCGAGTAGCTTAAGACCCCTGTCCCTCCTGCTGGCGTCCCAGTTGACCAGTACCTCATCGAGGAAGAGGGGGAGCCTCTCGCCGGCCGAGTCCAGGTGCCCCACCAGCGCCAAACGCAGGGCGAGGTATACCTGGTCCAGCGTGCCGCGGCTGACTGGCTCATCGGCGGGGACGGTGAAGGAGAAGCCCGAGCGCCTGAGCCTCAGGGTGCCCTCCTCCTCATCCAGCACGAGGCGGTCGTAGCGGCCATCGGTGATGACCTCCAGGTACCTTCCGGCCCGGCGGAGGACGTCCGGCTGGTGCTCCTCCCGGAAACGACGGTCGGCCTCGAGCAGCAGCACCCTGAGGACGGTGAGGCGGTCATGAAGTGACCAGACCCGGCGTCTCCTCGCCTCCAGGGCCTTCATCTCGCCGCGCAGGAGGTCCAGCGTCGGTCCGTCCTTCAGCTGTTCGATGTCCTTCTCCAGCCTGGCGATGTCCTCACGCAGGTTCGCGATTTCGTCCTGGGCCTCGGTCACCTGCACCCGAACGCGGTCCACCTCCTCGTCGTCGAAGACCCAGCCCTGGCCCGTCTCCTCCATCTCACGTATCTGCGCCCGGATCTCCTCGAGGTCCGGGAACTCCACCATCAGGTCCGCATGCATCTTCTCGGCCATCTCGGCGGCCATCCGCCGCTCCTTCAGCCTGCTGGCCCCGAGGTTAACGTCGTCATCTCCGAGCTCCGCCAGGACCTCTCTCAATTCGGACGCCTTCGCCTGGACCTCCCTGAGCTCACGCTGGAGCCGCTCGCCCTCCTCCTCGAGGTCGGCGAGCTTGTCCTCTGCCCGGCGAGCGGACTCCTTCTTCTCCCGGGCCTCCTCAAGGGCGCGCTCGAGCCTCGTGATGAGGGCCAGGGGATCCCCCTCCACCTCGAGGCCACAGTCGGCCGCCAGCTTGTATAGCTCCTCTCTAGCCTCCGCGAGGCTTTGCGAGAGACTCTCTTCCTCCTGCCTCAGCTGGCGCAGGTCCTCGAGCTTGGCCTGGATGGCCTGTACGTCGAGCAGGAGGCTCTCCCCACCTACCAGCCTCGACGGGGCCACCGGCAGGTCTCCGAACAGGTCCTGCAGGGCCCTGCGGGAGCCGGCGAGACGTGCCCTCACGGCCTCCTCCTTGCGCCGGGCCTCCACGAGCCTGCTCTCGGCCTCCTGTCTGCGCGCCCGCTGCTCGGCCTTCGCCCTCTGCCAGTTCCAGACCCTGTACAGCGCGTAGGCTCCTACTGCCCCGGCGAAGGCCAAGTACGGCGTTGAGTCCGACCAGAGGGAGAAGGCTACCAGGAGAGCCGTCAGGGCCGCCAGGAAGGTCACCTCTGCCCACGGCGGGCGTGGTAGCTGACTGAGCCCCTCGGCCCTGTTCTCCGCGGCCCTCCGCTCCGCCTCGGCCTCGGCCAGCCTCTCCTCGAGCTCGGCGAGCTCCCGCAACCGTGACCTCAGCTCGGCTCTCGGGACCCGGGCCAAGGGGTCTTCCATGTCCTCGCGCCAGGGCTCCGTCAAGAGATCAGCCGCGGCCTCGGCCAGCGCCTCCCGCTTCGCCGGGAGCCCGGCCTTGATGGTCTCGAGACGACTCATCTCCCGGGCAAGGTGTTCGGCTTGGCGAAGCCATCCGGCGATGTCGCTCTCCCTCTCGAGGACGTGGACGTACTGGGCCCCGAGGTCGCTGAGAGCCTTAGCCCAGCGCTCCCTCCTCTCGTGTAGCTCGGCCAGTTGCCCCTGCAGAGAGGCCTCTCGATCCTCGAGCTCTCTCAGTATCCGGAGCGGGTCCTCCGGCACGTCGGCGAAGGGCTGGAGGTCGCCCGCCGTCTCCTCCAGCTCTCTGATCCGTTGCAGCCTCTTTCTGACGGGGTTCAGCACGTTGGCCCGGTGAAGGAGGGCCTCTCCCTTGACCCTCTGCTCCTTGAGCTGCTCGAGCCTCTCTCTCTTCTCCTCGAGTTCGTGTACCTTGGCCCTGATCTGCGCGTCCCTTCTCGCCGCCTCGGCTGCGGACTCCCGGAGAGCGCTGAAAAGCTCTCGTAGCTGCTTGTCCTCCGGCTTTCCCCGACGATCCGGACGCCAGAGGCGGGAGGCCTCCCGCTCCAACTCCTCGACGACCAGGCGCGTTGGGCGCAGGAAGCTCACGCCCGTGCCCCCCAGCAGACGGTCCTGCAGCTCATCCCATACACGACCCGAGGGGAAGCTGAGTCCGGCCAGGGTGATGGTATAGAGGTCTTCGAACAGAGGGCGCGGCACGTGGGCGGCGAAGGGGACCGGACGGTTCCGGATGTCCTCGGTCCTGTCGCGACGGGTGAGCTCCCCCCGAGGCTGCCTCAGGAGCCGCCGGGCCACCGTCACCTCTTCGCCGTCGGCGAGTAAGAATCGGCCCTCGCCGGAGACGATACCTCCGTCCCAGGGAACGTAGGGGTAGTCCTCCTGATTGGCCGGGTGGAAGCCATAGAGGAGGGCGGACAGGAAGCGGAAGAGGGAGGTTTTTCCCGATTCGTTGTCCCCCCTCACCACCACGACGGGGGCCCCGAGGTCCTCTGCCGCCCAGGCCTTCAAAGCTCCAAAGGCTTCGATCCTCAATCCCACTATCCTCATGAACCATCATCGGCCACCATGCGGGCGACCGCCTCCTCCTCAAGGTCCACCAGTAGAGAGCGAATGTACTTCACCGGGTCCGCCACCTCTCCCTCTGAGACCGCCGCCAGTTCCTCCTCCGCCAGCCTTCGCGCCAGCTCATCATCCGACCTAGCCTCGTCGATTAGGGCCAGGAGGGTGCCGAGCACGCTGACGGAGTCACGGTGGTCGTCGACCTCTACTGGCCGCAGGATGGCATCGGCGTCCACCTCCACGTACAGGGCGCCGACCTCGGCCTCTATCTCGGTCGCCAGGGCCTCGAGGTTGTCCTCTTGACCGAGCTCACGGTGCAGGGGACAGGGCCCGCGAAGGACCACCCGCAGGAGGAACTCGGCCGTATCATCCGAGGTCACCCGGGCCAAGCGCTCCTTCACCCTCCTGTGCAGCTCCGCGGAGCTCGAGACCTCCTTCAGGTCGTCGAGGGCCGCCGTCTCCCAGCGCACGGTGGAAAGGGGGTAGAAGGTCGCCTGAGCGGACCGCCCCGTCACCTCCACCAGCAGCCCTCCCTTGACCCCGATCTCGCGGGGGGTACGCCCCTGCAGGTTGCCGGGATAACAGGCCAGGGGGTCAATACACACCGTGTGGCGGCTGTGGATGTGGCCGAGGGCCCAGTAGGCGTAGCCCTTGCCCCTCAGGTCCTCGACCGAGCAGGGGGCGCAGCGGTCCGGCGGGTCGGCGGAGGTCTCCCTCACCCAGGCGTGCAGCAGGGCCACGTGTCCCGGCTCCTGCTGGGACGGGAACCTCTGGGCCAGGTTCTCCGCCTGACGGGCGGTGACGTGCCCCACCCCGGTGACGTATCCCACGATATCTCCCTCAGCGTCTCTCACCGGCACGGTCTCCGGTGATGTGCTCCGGAACAGGTGAACGTTGTCCGGCCACGGGATGTGGGCGGCCCGGTAATTGGTCCGGCCCGGGTCGTGGTTCCCCGTAGCGTAGAAGACGGGCACCCCGGCCTCCCTCAGCCTGGCCATCTGCTCGAGGAGAAAACCCTCCGTGGTGAAGGAGAGCAGGTCGTTGTCGAACAGGTCCCCGGCTATGAGCAGGGCGTGCGCTCTCTCCGAGAGCACCAGATCCACCGCCCTCGCGAAGGCCTGACGCAGGGCCTCCCTGAGCCTCTTGCGGACTAGGTTCTCCCGACAGAGGAAGGGAGTATCGAGGTGGACGTCGGCGATGTGGACGAAGCGAAAGGGTTTCATCGGCACCTCCACTAGGCTGTGTTCGGAGATAGCTTCACCACGCCTTCCGGAATATCCTCCCATTTCGAGGCTCCCCGTCCCCCCTTTTGGAAACTAGATTATCGTGGTAGAATTGGAGAGGAGATCGGAGGAAGGAGGCAGGGAAGTTGTCCAAGAACGGTTCCCACTTCAAGGTCCTCTTCAGGCCGAAGGCCGAGACCTTTCGCGGAGGGTGCGGAGAGTGTCAGACCTCCTGTCAGTCCGCGTGCAAGACGTCCTGTACGGTGGGCAATCAGTCCTGTGAGCGGTAGAGGCCGTTAGTTACCGGGGCGGCCTTCGGGGCCGCCTTATCTTTTGGCTTTTCCGAGACCCGAGGGTGGTGGCCCAAGGCCGGCCACCCTCGCCGTGTGTTCTCTGCCCTGTGATCCGGAGGGAGGGATTCATCATCTTCGAGGTATCGAGGGTAATAGGAGACATACACCCCTTTGAGGTGGGCGGGAGGAGGTTCCTGCTGTCCGTGACCACCGGGGCCCTCGTGGAGGTGGATGAGGAGGCCTGGGACCTGGTCCAGAGGCTGAAGGACGGAGAGGACGTGGCGGGCCATCCGTGTCTTGCGGAGCTTGCCGAGCTGGTGGCGGAGGGCGTCTTCTCCCAGGGGGAAGAGGAGCTGTGGATCAGGACGGCCAGGGAGGCCAGGGGGCGTTCCGTGGTCAAGGCCCTGTGCCTGAACGTCGCCCACTCCTGTAACATGCGCTGTCGTTACTGCTTCGCCGCCGAGGGCACCTATCGGGGGGAGAGGGCCGTCATGTCCCGCGAGGTCGGCAGGAGGGCGGTGGATTTCCTCATCGAGGCCTCTGGCGCCAGGCGGAACCTGGAGATCGACTTCTTCGGGGGAGAGCCCCTGCTGAACATGGCCGTGGTCCGCGAGGTCGTCGATTACGCGCGCGCCCGGGGGGAGGAGACGGGCAAACGCTTCCGCTTCACCCTGACCACCAACGGCCTGCTCCTCGACGAGGAGACCACTCGTTACCTGGCTGAGAACATGGACAACGTGGTCCTGAGCCTGGACGGCAGGCCTGAGGTGAACGACCGGATGAGGCCGCTCCCGGACGGGTCCGGGAGCTACGATAGGGTCGTCGACAGGCTCCTGTCCCTGATCCGCCGGCGGGGCGACCGGAGCTACTACGTCAGGGGGACCTTCACGAGGCATAACCTGGACTTCGCCGCGGACGTCCTACACCTGAGCTCTCTGGGCTTCAAGAACATATCCGTCGAGCCCGCCATCGGCAGCGGCCGCGACTGGTCCCTGCGCGAGGAGGACCTGCCCCGCGTACTGAGGGAGTACGAGGAGCTGGCCGTCGAGATGGCCTCCCGGGGTGGGGACTTCGAGTTCTTCCACTTCCAGATCGACCTCGAGAGGGGCCCCTGCCTGGGGAAGAGGCTCAAGGGCTGCGGGGCCGGGACGGAGTATCTGGCCGTGACCCCCGCCGGCGAGCTCTACCCCTGTCACCAGTTCGTGGGGGAGGCGGAATTCCTCCTGGGCGACGTCTTCGACGGGATCCACCGAATGGACTTGGTACGGAAGTTCTCCGATGCGGATCTCTATCAAAAGAGGGGCTGTCCGGACTGTCCCGTCAGGTTCTACTGCGGTGGGGGCTGTTACGCCAACGCCTACGCCCGACACGGCGACATCACCCACCCTGATGAGCTGGGGTGTGCTCTCCACAGGCGGCGGGTGGAGTGTGCCCTCTACCTACAGGCCGCGCTCCGGGAGAGGGGCTGAGGGCCCGCGCGTTCCCGCGATGCGAAGCTTTTCCCGCCGTGTTGAAGCCGTCTTCCCCCCTTATCCCGCGATTATTGGCTTAAAATGGATGTCCGCCGTCGTTGACACCCTCCCTGTGCGGGGGTATAATAAACCCACCGAACAAATGTTCGTAAGGTGCGCCTAAGGCGCGCCTTTCCAGCCTGGAGGGATAAAGGTGCAGTGGGTGGGTTATGTTCTTTTGCCCGACCTCTTCCTCCACGGGAGGGATTCCGGCTCCCCCCTGGTGGTGAGCCGGGAGGGGAGGATCGTCGCCCTCAACGAGGCGGCGAGGAGGGAGGGCCTTGGGGAGGGCATGTCCCTGGAGAGCGCCAGGACCTGCTGGCCGGGCCTGGAGGTTCTGGATTACGAGAGGGAGCTGCCCCTCTATCAGAGACAGGCGGCGGCCGTGTGGGACGTGTGCTACTCGCACACCCCCGGAGTTGAGCCCTTTGAGGTCAACGCCGCCTTCCTGGACCTCACCTGTCCGGACGCCCCCCACGAGAGGGCCCTTCGCATAGTGAGGGACATAAGGCGGAGGGGGATCGCGGCCGTCATGGGGGTTGGCCCTGGCAAGTTGGTCGCCCGCCTGGCCGCGGAGAGGGCCCGGGCCGTGGCCGTGGTGGAGGACCCTGCGTCCTTCCTGGCGCCGCAGCCGGTGGAGGCCCTGTGGCCCCTCCCCATCGATACCCTCCGGAGGTTGCGCAGGTTGGGGATCGCCACGGTGGGGGACCTGCAGAAGGTACCGGAGGAGGAACTGGTGCGCAGGTTCGGCGAGGGGGGCAGGGAGATCCACGAC
The DNA here is from genome assembly GCA_002375895.1 of Firmicutes bacterium UBA3576. Classification (GTDB taxonomy): domain Bacteria; phylum Bacillota; class Sulfobacillia; order UBA3569; family UBA3569; genus UBA3569. The sequence continues at coordinate 7,243 of DFND01000001.1, read as the reverse complement.
CTGGCCATGGGGGTCGATAAGAGGCCGGTGGCGAGGGCCTACCCCCCGGTGAAGATAGGCCGCCGGTGGGAGTTCGAGGTGCCGGTGGTCACCATGGGGCCCATAGAGCGGGCTCTGACCATCCTGGTGAGGGATCTGCACGATGAGCTGTTCAGGATGGGGCGGGCCTTCGGGAGCCTGACCCTGAAGGTGGAGGGAGAGGGCGGAGTAGAGGTCTGCACCCGTCGCCTCATGCGGCCCCGGCACTCCGCCGAATCCATAAGGAACATCGTCAAGAGGCTGCTCAGGGAGGTGGTCCGGGGTCCCGTGGCGGCCCTCGAGTTGTCCCTGGGCGATCTTGAGGAGGCCGAGTTCCGACAGGGCCTCCTCTTCGACGCGGAGGTGAGACGCTCTCCCGCCCTGGAGAGGGCCATCAGGTCCCTGCGGAGGAGATGCAAGGGGACGGTGATCGGCTGGGGGGATAGCATCCTGGTGCCGGAACGGAGGGAGCGTATGCTCATGCTGTGGGACCCCATGCGGGGGGGACTGCCGTGGTCCGAATGATCGATGCCCCCATAGAGGTAAGCGAGGATGGCGCGGGGAGGCCCCGTGAGTTCTACTACCGCGGTCGCAGGCGGCACGTCCTCAGGATAGTGGAGGACTGGCTGGAGACGGGGGAGTGGTGGAAGGAAGGGCTGGGGGCCCTGCCGGAGAGGCGAGTTTACCGCCTGTTTACGGAGGAGGGCCTCCTTTGCGAGATATACTCTGCGGGAGGCCGCTGGTTCCTCTACAGGACTTACGATTGAGGGATGGAGGATGTACGTTCCCTTGCACCTGCACTCGCCCTACTCCCACCTGGATGGGGCGAGCACCATCAGGAAGCTCGTCGAGAGGGCCCGAGAGCTCGGGCTAGAGGCCCTCGCCCTCACCGATCACGACAGCGTCTCGGGGGCGGTGGAGTTCCATAAGCGCGCCCGGGAGGCGGGGCTCAAGCCCATCCAGGGCGCGGAGGTGACCATGGAGGACGGGGGCCACCTGGTGCTCCTGGCCCAGGGGCCGGAGGGGTACGCCCACCTGTGTCGTCTGCTGACGCGGGCCCACCTGGAGAACGAGAGGGGAAGGCCCCGGCTTAAATACCGGTACCTTCGGGGGGCCGAGGGCCTCATATGCCTCACGGGCTGCCGGAGGGGGCCCATTACCCGGGAAATTATCAGGGGGCAGTTCTCCAGGGCCAGGGAGTGGGCGGTCCGACTGCTCCGGATCTTCGGGCCGGAGAACCTGTATCTCGAGCTTGAGGGGAATCGCCTGCCGGGAGGCGCCCGCTTGAACCGCTACCTGATGGAGCTGGCGGAGGAGCTGTCCCTGGAGGTGGTGGCCGCCAGCAACGTCCACTACGCCCGGAAGGAGGACTTCTGGATCCACGACCTCCTTACCTGTGTGCGAACCCTCACCCGCCTGGAGGACGTGCACCCTGAGAGGAGGCTCAACGCGGAGAACTACCTCAAGTCCCCCCGGGAGATGAGCGAGATCTTCCCCCGGCGGGCCCTGGAGAACACCCTGAGGGTCGCGGACAGGTGCCGGCCGGCCCTGGTGTTGGGGGAGAGAATGTACCCCGATTTCCCCCTTCCGCCGGGGACGACGGCCGACGCTTACCTGCGTCAGCTCGTCTACCGGGGCGCTGAGGAGCGGTACGGTGAGGTCACGGCCGAGATCGCGCGGAGGTTGGACCACGAGCTGGACATCATCCGGCGCCTCGGTTATGCGGGGTATTTCCTCCTGGTATGGGACGTCTGCAATTACGCCCGGAGGCGGGGGATACGTTACGCCGGCAGGGGCTCGGCGGCGGACTCCGCCGTGGCCTACTGCCTTCACATAACCGAGGTCGACGCCGTGGGCCGGGGCCTCCTCTTCGAGAGGTTCATGAGCCTTGAGAGGGCCGAGAGGCCGGACATCGACGTGGACTTCGACGCCAGGTACCGGGACGATGTGGCCAATTACGTCTATGAGAAGTACGGGAGGGAGCGGGTGGCCGCCGTCTGTACTTACAACACCTTCAGGGTCCGCTCGGCCCTGAGGGACCTCGGCAAGGCCATGGGCTTCTCCTCCGCAGAGCTCGACTTCCTGGCCAAGCGGGTCCCCTACTACTGTTCCCGGGACATCGAGGCCGCCGTGCGGGAGGTTCCCGAGCTCAGGGACAGCGGGGCGCCCTTCGGGCGCTACCGTCGACTCTTCGAGGCCGTGAAGGCCGTCGTAGGGCTGCCGAGGCATCTGGGGACGCATCTGGGAGGGCTGGTGATCTGCCGGGAGCCCCTCACCAACGTCACCCCCCTTCAGAGGTCCGCCAAGGGGGTGGTGATCTGCCAGTTCGACAAGGAGTACGTGGAGGACCTGGGGATGGTCAAGCTGGACCTCCTCTCCCTGAAGACGCTGTCGGTCGTGGAGGACGCGGCGAAGGCGACGCGGCTCGATTACGAGACGATACCGCTGGATGACGAGGATACCTACCGGATGATCAACCGGGGGGAGACGGTGGGGGTGTTCCAGCTGGAGAGCCCCGCTCAGAGGGCCCTTCAGGCGCGTCTGGGAGCCCGTACCCTCGAGGACATAGTGGCCAGCGTGGCCCTCATAAGGCCCGGGCCCATTAAGGGGAATATGGTGGAGCCTTTTATAGCCAGGAGGAAGGGCGAGGAACCCATAACCTACCTCCACCCCAAGCTGAAGCCCATCCTGGAGAAGACCTACGGGGTGGTCCTCTTTCAGGAGCAGGTCATAGAGATAGCCACCGCCATAGCCGGTTTCAGCCCCGGGGAGGCCGACAGGCTGCGCCGCGTCATGACCCACGCCCGTTCCCACGCCGATATGGCGGAGATAGGGGAGGTTTTCGTCGCCAAGGCCAGGAGGCGGGGGGTGAGCCGGGAGGTGGCCGAGACCATCTTCTCCTATATCACAGGTTACGCCAGCTACGGGTTCTGCGAGGCCCACGCCGCGGCCTTCGGCACCACCGCCTACAAGACCGCCTACCTGGTGAAGCACTGCCCGGCGGAGTTCTACGCCGCCATGCTCAGCCACCAGCCCATGGGGTATTACCCGCCCAACACCATATGCAACGAGGCCAGACGCCGGGGCATCGCCATCCTCCCCCCCGACGTCAACGAGAGCGGAGAGGACTTCCTTGTACAGAGGGGCGCCATAAGGGTCTCTTTGAAGCAGGTGAAGGGGATGCGAGGCGACACCTTGAGGAAGATCATGGAGGAGAGGGAGAGGGCCCCCTTCGGGAGCCTGGGTGATTTCTGCCGCAGGGTCAGGCCCAACAGGGAGGTGGCCGAGAACCTCGTCCTCTGCGGCGCCTTCGACTCCCTTCATCCTAACAGGCGGGAGGCCCTGTGGCGGCTCGGTGACGTGAGCTTTGGGCCCGAAGGCGGCCTCTTCGTTATGGAGGAGGCGGAGGAGTGGTATACGGCGCTTGAGGATTTCTCCGAGTGGGAGAAGGCCCTGCTGGAGTACGAGATCCTGGGGCTGAACGTTAAGAGGCACTTCATGTCCTATCTAAGGCCTTACCTGGCGGAGGAGGGCTTCATGGATAGTCTGGGCATTAAAGGGCTGCCCGCCGGCCGCCCGGTCCGGATAGCGGGGATGGTCATCCGTCCCCACCGTCCTCCCACCAGGAGCGGCAAGGTCATCGTGTTCCTGTCCCTGGAGGATGAATACGGCCTTGTAGATATAACGGTGTTCAACGATGTTTATGAGAAATACGGGGTGGTTATCTTCCAGGATCCCGTCCCGCCCCTCGAGGTGAGGGGCAGGCTCGAGAGGAGGGGGAATTCCCTCAGCGTAATAGCCGAGCACATCTCTCCCCTGCGCCTTCGCCGCAGTAAAGGTCGTAGCCTGTTCCCATGAGGAATGGGCGAGCGCCAGCGGTGAGGGGAAGCAACACCTGACGGCTTGCGATGCCTTCTTCGGTCGTTCTGCGCCGTTCGGATCCCACTGACCGTCCCTGGACAAGCGGGTGCCACCGGAACGTGAAGAGGGGCAAAGGGCGGTTTTCGCTGGACGAAGTCCCAGGCACCCTTTGATGGCTTGCCTGGAACAAGCACGGCTTTCTCGGGCTGGTGTCGAAGTGGCGTGAGCGAGTTCATGAATCTCGGGAGTTTACCTGCTTTCTCTTTACACAGACACAGCCGGGATGGTAATTGAGGTTAGGGGCAATTTATGGTACAATCTGACAAACGACGGTCATGTCTCCCGGACAGGACGATAGTATCTCCAATGCGGATTACAAGAATGGAGAATGCCGTTACAGGGTTATATAGGTCACGGGGGTGTTTGATATCGCAGAGCGGGAACCTCAAGAAGTCAAGACGGGCGCCTTGACTGTTTGTTATGCGAGGAAATACCCTTTAACCTTTGACGACGATTCTTCGAGCTATGATATAGCCCTTACTAGACGTTATCAGAGGGCCTGGAAGCTGGCGAAAAGAGCCGCGAGCCTTTTGAAAGAAAGGTTCGGTGCCAAGAGAGTAGTGGTATTTGGCTCTTTATCTGAGCGTTCACGGTTTACATCCTGGTCTGACGTTGATCTAGCAGTATGGGGTATCCCTGATGAACGGTTTTATGCGGCGGTGGGAGCAGTAACCGCTCTAGCCGCAGATCTGCAGGTTGATTTGGTCGATGCTGATGACTGCCGAGACTCTTTACGTGAAGTGATTGAATCCGAGGGAATTGAGGTATGAATAAAAGATATCTGACTCTCGTCAGTAGGGTTCGCGAAGAGCTCTCCGAAATTAAGAAGACTATTGAGCGGGCACACGCTGGATGGGAACGTTACCGGCAAACAGGCGATGAAGCGAAAATCGCCCCTTTGGTAACCGAACTTCTTGAAACCTATAACCGCGTGAAAGGTGAATTAGAGAAGTTCCTTTCTTTCTTGGAAACACGAGCCGAAAAGAACATGAGCGGGTAAAGCGATAAGTCTAGATCTGGCAGAGGAATGTCCATTAAAGTCCGCCCTGACCCCCTTCTCCTGGCGTTGGCTACAAGAATCCACGCCGTCCCTGTCTCGGACCTTTGATGGCTCGCCCTGGGACAAGTACGGCTTTCTCGAGCTGACATCGAAGTGGCGTAATCAACTTCATGAATCTCAGGGATTTACCTACCTTCTCTTTACACGGACCCGTCTTCACACGCCGCTTGCGCCCTGGCCGTTTCTTGTGATAGAATTCCAGTACAACCAAAGATGGCGATACGGGACAGGTTCCCCCAAAGAGCGGGGGATAATAGGGAATCAGGTGCGAATCCTGAGCGGTCCCGCCACTGTAACCGGGAGAGTCGCCGGCGCATGATCCACTGCTCCCCGTGGCAGATAGACCTGAAAGGGGAGTGGGAAGGAGCCGTCCGATGATGATCCGGAAGCCAGGAGACCTGCCTGGACCCGTTTCGGTGTGACGACCTTCGAGGGAGAGGGGTTCACACTGGGCGCAAAGGCGCATTTGGAGACTTCACCCCGGCTCATCGAGGCCGGGTTTCTTCTTTTCTGCACGCAAAGGAGATGGTTCACGTGAGTGACGAGAGGGGCAGGATGGTCTTCATCACCGGGGGGGCCAGGAGCGGGAAGAGCACCTTCGCCGAGGACTTGGCTCGGAGAAGCGGTAAACAGGTCGTCTACATAGCCACGAGCCCGATCGTGGACGAGGAGACCAGGCGACGGGTGGAGGAACACAGGCGGAGACGCCCGGACAGTTGGATCACGGTCGAGGAGACCATGGATCCACAGCGCGCTATCTGCCGGTACGATAGCCCGGGCATCTTCTTCCTCCTCGACTGTCTGACCCTCCTGGTCTCCAACCACCTCCTGGCGAGATCACCGGGAGGGGCAGAGGAAGAGGTCATCCCCTACCTGCGAGGCCTGGCCGAGGTCCTGCGGGATTGCCGGGGTGAGGTCGCGGTCGTCTCCAATGAGGTGGGCATGGGGGTGGTCCCGGAGAGGGAGCTCGGACGGGCCTTCCGCGACCTGGCTGGACGGGCCAACCAGATCTTCGCCGCCGCGGCGGATGAAGTGTACGTGTTGTTCGCAGGCCTTCCCATGAGACTCAAATGACGGAGGTGCCCCAATGTCCAACAACGGTAGAGTAGTTACGCGTGAGGTAAACACGGCCCGGCTGACGAGGATCGGCGTGCTCGTCGCCCTGAGCGCGGTGGGGGCCGGGATCAAGATCCCCAGTATCCTGGGAACTCCCGCCCTGGATTCGGCCCCCGGATATTTCGCCGCCCTGGCCTTCGGCCTGAGCGACGGCGCCCTGGTCATCGGCCTGGGCCACCTGATCACGGCATTGACCGCCGGCTTTCCCCTGACGCTGCCGCTGCACCTGGTGGTCGCCCTGGGCATGGCCGGCTGCGCCGCGGCGGTGGCCTGGACTGCCAGGGCGATGAGCCGGTGGTTAGCAGTGGCCGTGGGGGTAGCCCTGAACGGCGTCGCTCTGCCGGCCCTGTTCATCCTATTGCCGGCCTTCGGCTGGCCCTTTTTCTCGGCCATGGTGCTTCCCCTCAGCATCGCCAGCCTCATCAACGTCGCCCTGGCCGTCATAGCTCAGGAGGTCCTGGTGAGGGCCGGGCTGTTACGGAGGTGAGGGCAGATGTCCGCGTCTGACCTCGGCATCAGGCGTCTTGACGACGTGCTCGCCTGGACCTCGCCGGGCGGGGAGGTCCTGGCCGTGGCCTGCGATTCGCTGG
>DFND01000001.1:0-169 GCA_002375895.1 Firmicutes bacterium UBA3576 | reverse complement strand
GACGAGGTCCGAGTCCCGGCTTACGTGGTCGGACGCTTCGCCTGCCGGGTGCCTCTCATGGAGCTGCTGGCCATCGGGGCCAGGCCCCTGGTGGTCGTGAACGCCCTGGCCGTCGAGCCCTCGCCTACGGGCGAGGAGATAACCCGCGGGGTGCGGGAGGAGATGGTGG
>DFND01000055.1 GCA_002375895.1 Firmicutes bacterium UBA3576 | reverse complement strand
ACATACATTTTAGGACATTACCGATCCTCTTCCAACGCTTCTTTAAGTCTAGAGACAGCTTTACGGTACTGTTCAAGTCTCTCTTTAAGCCTGTCTTGGCTCATGACTTCACCTCCTATGGCTTAATGGTAACTTCATTTTCCTTTTTTCGCAACTTCAGTCAGGCCAAGAGCTGCCTTTGTCTCGTAGGTCCATTCCTTTAACAACCAGTGACGTGTTCTATCCTTTGCAGAAGCTGTACCCTGAAAAGTGAACAGGAATCGGGTAAGTCGAAGTGGTAATGGAGGGCGACTCTCGAGCCCAGCAACGGGTGGGCAAGCTCCGGCCTGTCAGGGGCTCCGCCGGTGGATGCAGAGGACAGGTTGTGGTAGCGGTTGGGGGAGAGCACGGTTACACGCGTGCAGCTGCCCGGCAGTTCAGGCAGAAGCTGCGGAACCTGGCCCTGCGGTTTGAGCGTTCAGAGCGCCGACCGGGCCAGATCATCACCTTCGGGGTGGCAGGAGATGAACCCCCGGCCAGAGCCTTTCGGAGGCCAGGCTGTGCTTGGAGAGGTTCTGGACTGCATGACCTCTGCTGACTAGAGCCTTGCGGACCGGACTAGCCCGCGGGAGTTGAAGTGGGCCAGTCTCGAAACGGTTAGCCACCCAAGCCCACGAGCTCTTGCGTCCTCCTGGATCAGCTCGTAGCCGCCGCAGTTGACCGCTCCATGGGCAACCGGGGCTGGATGTCCCAGACTCGGCCTCCTTATCTGCGACGAACCTGCATACATGCCTGCGCACGCTGAGCGGGCAAATCTGCTCTTTCAGCTCGTGAGCCGGCGACATGAAAGAGAATCCATCATCTTGACCACCAATAAGCCCTTTCACCAGTGGGGCGAAGTGTTCAATGCTGAATGCCATAGCCTCTGCCCTCTTGGACCGGCTTTTTTCGCCACTGCCATATTCTTGCATGAGCTCTTACAGCTGGATCGCAAGCAGAAGTAATTAACTCGTCTTATACCCCAGGCGCAGGAAAAACCGGTAACTATTGGCGAAGATATCCATGCTGTTTCATTGATAACCGTGACCATATATTCACTTGGTAGGTGGGTCAGTTTTAAGTGAGAATCTACAGAACCGTGACTGCCAATTGCTCAGCAGGCAAGGGAGCGTGTGTGGGTCGGTATCCAAGCTCTCTTCCCCCGCCCTAGTCTCTCTTTGTAGATTTGCTGCCCAAATGGCAGTGACTCTTACCGTGAGGTGTGTACTTTGTTAGACGACGTCCTTGGCTCTATCGTTCTGTTCGGACTGGATCGGTTCACCCTAGTGTGGATCTCCATTACCCTCGCCGTTGGGGTTACTACCTTCGTCTGGTTCCATGTGCCCCTCTACCGGCTCAAGCGTCATATAGAGAAGTTCTTGGGACAAGAGCATGAGGCCAGCATTACGTCACTAAAAGAACTGCTCTCCCTCGAACCACCCTTCGAGGGGATGCCCCCGCTCTCATCCGCCTGGGAGTTGTATATCAGAGTCGCCCGCCAGGCGGATTGGTCGGATGGCATCCCGAATCCTGTTCCCTTCTTCACTCAGGAAAGGCTGATAGACGTCCCGGCCCAGCGACGTCTGGCCGAGGCCGTGCCGGGATTCTTGACTGCCATCGGAATTCTCGGCACCTTTGTCGGCCTCAGCGTGGGCCTCAGCCAGATCAGCCCTGAGAACCTGGGCACACCGGAAGGATTACGTAGAAGCGTGGTCCCCCTCCTGGACGGAATGCGGCTAGCCTTCTTCTCCTCCATAGTCGGTATTCTCAGCTCCATCCTTTGGTCAGCAGCTGACCGCCTTCACCTCCGTATGGCCCAGGCTAAGTTGGCAGCTCTCCATGACCGTTTGGACGCCATCTTCCCGCCGGTCTTGGAGACGGAACTTCTCCAAGAAATGGTTAGGCACCAGAGGGAACAACTGGGCAACCTGAAGAGCTTCTTGTCCGATTACCTAATCCCACAGATGGTCTCCGGTTTTCAGGACGCAATCTCTCAGACTCTCGTCCCCGAAGTGAACCGAACTTTGGAGGTTATGGAGGGGATAGGGCGGTCGGTGGGAGAGAAGCAGCTGGAAGGCGTCGCGGAGATGGTGGACACCTTCATCGAGTCGCTGAACGAGTCCCTAGATGACCAGATGCGGGAGCTGGCGCAGGTGCTACGGGAAACCGTGGAATGGCAGAGGACAGTAAAGCTAGAGCTGTCGGACTTGCTGCAAGCAATTCAGGAGGCCGGCGAAGCCCAACAGCAGGCTCTCCAGGCCGCACACCAGTTGCTGGTGCAGATCGGAGAAGCGTCAGAGGCCTTCATCCACCAAAAGGAGCGCTTGGCCGAGGGCACCAGGGCACTGGAGGGCGTGCTCGAGAGATTAGTGGCCGCGAACGATCAGACCCAACGCAGCCTCGAGTTGGCCGACCAAGTCGAGACCCGACTCAGCGCACTGCGTGATCAACTCGTTCAGGAGACAAGCAAGCAGTTCCAGGAGATGCGCGCCCTATGGGATGAGACCCGGCAGGACCTGGCCGGGGTAGTGGAGGACATCCAGGAGGTCCTGGAGGACTTGCCCACAATTTCGCAACAGGTCGTTGAACACACGAGGGAAATCACCGGCCGCATCAACGATGAGCTGGAGGCCTTCTATCAGAAGATGCATGGCGGGTTAGAGCAAACCTTCAACGCCTTCGACGAACACCTGGCAAGGGCTACCGAAACCCTGGGCGGGGTTGTGGAAGATATGCGCGAAGTCCTGGAAGATTTGCCGGCGATCTCAAAACAGATAGCAAGGCAGACGGAGGAAATCAGCAGCCAAATGGCCTCAACGGCCGCGGCCGTTCAGGACGCGGCCACCGACCTGTCCGGAGGCCTCGAACAGGCACAAGAGCAGGCTGTCGAGGTCTTGTCGGAACTCGGCCGGTCGCTGGCCACTCTCACCCAACACCTAGAGGGCTTCCCGCAGTTGCTAGGCTATATCCACGACCAATTCCGCAGCCTCACCGCAGGGATGGAAGCGGTTGCGGCCGAGCTCCAAACAGTGAGAGAAATCGTGGGCGACCTACAGCGTCAGTCGGAGGTAGCCGACTAGCGTAGAGGAGGGAGACAGTGTTCGGGTCAGCCAGGCGTAGACGGCCCTCTATAACAACAGAGAGAGCGCCGGATTACTGGATGTCCTATTCCGACGTCATGGCCGGCCTGATCTTCGCTTTCATCCTGTTGCTCACCCTGGTCATGACCGAGTTCCGCCACCAGGAGCGGCTTGTCGAACAACAGCAGGCCGCTCTAGCCCTGGCGCAGGAAGAGAACGAGGCCATGCGACAACAGATCGCCCAGTACCTTGGGGTCCGGCAGGAGATTATCCAGCGGTTGAAGCTGGAACTCGGGGACCAGATTCAGATCGACGAGCAGACAGGTGCCATAGTCTTCCGCAATGACATCCTCTTTGAGTTCAACAGCCGCACCCTATCACAGGAGGGAAAGCAACGGCTCCGTGACTTCGTCCCCCGCTACATCGGAATCCTGCTCAGCCCCGACTTCCTACCCTATATAGCCCAGATTATAGTCGAGGGGCATACCGACAGTTCCGGCACCTACCTGTATAACCTCAAACTCTCCCAGGACCGCGCTATGGCAGTGGTCGAGTACATATTCAGCGATACCTTTCCCGACTTTCCGGAGCGGGAGATCCTGCAGAAGTACCTGACGGCCAACGGTCGTTCCTTCAGCCATCCGCGCCTCGTCAACGGGGTGGAAGACCCTGATGCAAGCCGCCGGGTTGAGTTTCAGTTCCGGCTTAAGGATGAGGAGGCTATACGGCGGGTGCAGGAGCTCCTGGAAAGAGGTGAGACGGGTTGGTAATACCCAGACATGTCTTTGTCTTTAAGCCCAGCCGCCTGCCAGCAGTGGCAGAACAACTCAAGCAGCGCCTGGGCCCTGGCCGCGCGGCCCTCCTGGAGCAGCGTCTCGACCCGACTGCGGTGGACCAACTGCTGCAACGCATTTCCCGCATACCCGATGCCCAGCTCCCCGGGTTGGCGGCCGAGCTTCTGACGAGGGAGATCTGGATGCTGGTCCTAGCGCTCCCTCGTCAAGAGGACCTCGATCTTGTGAAGAGATGTGCTGAGATAATCCGCCTTCGTTGGCGTTTAGCCTTTGGGTCAAGGGCCTGGCAGCAGGCCAACAACCACCCGGGCCATCCAGGACCGCTGGCCTTGCTCCGTTATGCACTGGAGAAGGGCCAGAGGAGTTGGTTTCCCGGTAGCGCGGACCGTCTGCCGATAATCGAGCGGGCTCTGGCTTCCCCAGACCTGGTGCCGGCTTTGGGTGCCGCTCTGGCTCAGGGGGAGGAGCCCTACGTTGAACAAGCCAGGGCATGCGGCGTCGCTCCGGAGAGCCAGCTGTGGCTGGCGGTCCGGAGAGCCTGCCTGCTGAAAGGCGAGCCCCAGGCTTATCTGCGCGAGGACCCCTCGGAAATGGCTGAATGGTTGGCGGAGTTGCGCGAGGAGGAGCTGGTGACCTTTGCTGATCGCTACCTACAGGCCCTCACCCACGACCAGTACCAGCAGGCTGTGATGTCTCACCTGTTTCAGCGGCTTGGCATGCCGGTGAGGGACAGTCGCCTGAATCCACGTTGGGAGAAGGTGAGTGTGAGTTCTCGCTCGGCCTTTCAAAAATGGTGGAATGCGCGGGAGCTCTCAGTGTTCTTTAACACCGACAACGAGAGGCACCGCTTCTGGCTGCAGTACGTTGGGCAGATGCGGGAGGTTTACCCGGCTCCTTACGTGGAGGCGCTGATCATGGTCTTCTCTAGGATAGTTGTGGTCGAGTTCGCCCACAAGGGAAACGCCGCATACCTCTACCTTCCCAGGGTCTTTCTCAGGGTTTTCAATTCATATTCCCAGGCTGCTCAGGTTCTGCGCCCCAGCCGCCTTAAGCTCAGGGGATTCAGGCGGGACAGGATTATCCACAGTGGCTCATGGCAGTGGAGAGCCAAGAGGCTGCTAAGCAAATACCTGGCTGAGGGGGACGGAGATGGCGCTACGCTTCTTCGATAGGCCGGACAGACTTGCCATAACCACCCACTACTCCGACAGGGGTATTCAGTTCCAACTCTCGGTGCGCGAGGGAGGTAAGGTAGAGCCGGTCCTCCTCCCGCTGGGGGCGGACATCCGCCGCTTCATCGGCCAGGCGGAGGCCGAACGACTGGCCCTGTTGGACAGCCTTTGGGAGGAGGAGGTCCTGACAGAGAGCGAGGAGGCCGGCCCGGGGCACTACCTCCTGCCTACAGAGGCGGTATACGAGTTGGACAGCATCGACAGGAGGGTGCTCCGCATACCCGAACCGGAGCCCCTGCAGGTCTCCCTCCAAACGGTGGGAGCCATGGGCTCTCGTCGCTTCGAAATCCAGGCTCGAGTGCGGCACCCCAAACACGGGATGCTCCACCAGTACGCGAGGCGCACCGGACCCTTCTTCGTCCTGCCTTCTGGTGAGGCAGTCATGGCCACGCCTGAGGTCACCAGGCTCTTGGACGAGATCGAAGTCCTGCCGCAGAAACCAATGGACCAGCCGGAGTACCTCGCCCGGGTTAAAGCAGCTGCAGAAGCTGCTGGGGCAGACCTGGACAGCTACCTGGCCCGGGAGGAGGTACACCTTGTAAGTGATGTCGAGCTCGAGCCCAAGCTCGTAGCCCCCGATCACTTAGTACTGATTCCAGTTCTGCCCGAGCTCCCGGTTGAGCTGGCGCAGGAAGTACACCCCCAGCTGAACACGGTCCCCGCTTACCTGCCAGTGGAACATCAGGGCAAACAAAAGCGCGTCTTCTTAAGCGACCGCGCACAACGGATACTGCGCCAGTGGCAGAACCGCCCGGAGGTGCGCGGTAGCGATGTTGCCCGCCTTCTGCGCAACCCGGCCCCTTTCCTGCCGGAGGAGATCGACCTTGCCAAGTTTAGCGAGCGGGTGAAAGGTATCAAGCTTCGTGTCTATCGAGCTCATCCTTACCTGGCCGCGCAGCCTGTGGCACGCGGCTGGTTTGAGTTCCGCCCCAGCTGCCAGCTGGAGGAGGTTGATGTCCCGCGTAATGATGAGTTGACCGCTTCGGCCGACGCCGAAATTCCTATAAACGGTGAGCGGGGGACCGGGGACCTGCCTCAGCTGAGCCTCGAGCAGCTGAAGAAGTTGGCCGAAGAAGCAGGCGACGACGGATACGCCTACGTACCGGGGCTCGGATGGGTGGAGATCCCCAAGAGCGCGAGTGACTTCATCGCAGCCAGCCAGGAGCTGCTGGAGATGTCTCCCGAAGGTCGCTTTGACAGAACCCAGCTCTCGTACGTGCTCGATATCTTCACCAACATAGAGGATCTGGGGTACAGCGAGGAGCTGCTCGAGGAGCGGGAGGCCATCCTGGCGGACGAGTCGGGCGAGGAGCCCGCGGGATTCAACGGCACTCTGCAGCCTCACCAGCGAGAGGGGCTGAGCTGGCTCAAGCGGCTCCGCCGCCTTGGACTCGGTGGCCTACTTGCCGACGACATGGGACTGGGAAAGACAATTCAAGTACTGGCCTTTATGGCCTACCTCCACGAGCGAGGAGAGCTTCGACCGAGTCTGGTGGTGCTGCCTCGGGCGGTATGGGAGAATTGGCAGGCAGAGGTCTATAGGTTCTGCCCTGGCCTTCGGCTCTATACGCACGGGGGACCCGGACGCACCAGGTCACCCCACTTCCTCTCTCAGTGGGACGTGGTCTTGACCACCTACGAGACCCTCACTCGCGACCAGTTCTTTATGGGCCAGGTGGATTGGCGGTTAGTGGTCTGCGACGAAGCGCAGAAGATCAAGAATATGACGGCCCTGGCCACCTCGGCGGCCAAGGCGCTGAAGGCGTCCATGCGGGTCGCCATGACCGGAACCCCCGTGGAAAACAACCTGGGTGAGCTCTGGTGCATTGTCGATTTTGCGCAACCCGGGCTGTTGGGAAGCTACCGGCAGTTCAGGCAGCAGTACGAGAAACCTTTGAAGAGCGGCGACCCCAAGACGATGCGACGAGTTGAAAGGGACCTGGCGTGGCGCCTACGGCCCATTTACAAACGGCGGACCAAGGAGGAACATCTGAAGAACCTGGAGCTTGAACATGATTACCGCTATGTACCAATGAGCAGTCGCCAAGAGCAGTTGTACGTGGACATCCTGGAGCGAGCCAGGGGAAAGAAGGGCACCGCTCTGGGGGCCCTGCAGCTCCTGCTTCAGGTTTGCAGCCACCCAGCCCTAGTCGATGGGAGCTGGTGGCACAAGAAACCTAAGGAGTTGGTACAAGAAGCTCCGAAGCTCGAAGAAACCATCCACATCCTCGACAGAATCCGGGGGTGGGAGGAGAAGGCGCTGGTCGTGACTCACTGGCGGGACATGCAGCAGATCCTGCAGCGGGTGATCTTGGAGCGGTACCGAATCCATGCCAAGATCATCAACGGTGAATCAGTGAACCGTAAGTCTCTCGGCGACCAGTTCGCCGCCCACCCCGGCTTCAACGTGCTCATCATCTCTCCCAAGGCCGGCGGCGTGGGGCTGAATCTTGTGGGTGCCAACCACGTGATCCATTACTCACGCTGGTGGAACCCGGCGGTGGAGAAGCAGGCCACTGACCGCGTCTTCCGAATAGGCCAGACGAAGAACGTTACAGCATACTATCCAATAGTGACCCATCCGAGTAGCAGGACTGTAGAGGTTATTTTGAACCAACTGCTGAGCGAAAAGCGTGAACTGGCGGAGCGTGTCATTATCCCCAGCAGCATGCTTGACGTCAGCACCGAACTCGCTGCCCAGCTGGGGCTCGTACACTGAACCCATGTGCCTTTGAAGGCTCAGATGTCAAAGGGTGTTCCGCGGCCGTCCGTGCAGCCCAGATTGTAATCATTGATAGTGAAGGCCTCAGGCGAAGGGTCAGTCCAAGGATCATCGTCCGGAACCTCCCCAGGTGGCCATTGGCCCGGCTGTGACTCAGGAGGGGCTCCCGGTCGACTGACCGGAGGGTGGCTGTATCTACTTCTTTCCCCAGAAGCCCTCTCATTCTCATGTTCTCTTCACCTTTTCTCGAGCAATACCACGCACTCCACGTGGTAGGTCTGCGGGAACATGTCCACGGGCCGTACGGGCCCGAGGGTGTAGCCGGCCCTGCAGAGCTGCGCCAGGTCCCGCGCGAGGGTCACCGGGTTACAGGACACGTAGAATATCCTGTCCGGCGCCAGCGCCGTCAGGGCATCGACCACCCTCCGGGTAAGGCCCCGTCGCGGCGGATCCAGCACCACTACGTCAGGCCTGAACCCGAGGTCCTCGAGGGCATCCTCGGCCGTCGCGCGCAGGAAGCTGGCGTTCTCCACCTCGTTCCGAGCGGCATTGGACCGCGCGTCCTCTACGGCTGGTGGTACGCTCTCCACCCCCACCACCCTGTGACAGTACCCGGCGAGCGACAGGCCGATGGTCCCGATGCCGCAGTAGAGGTCGAGGACCACCTCGTGTCTGCGCGGACGCACGAG
Source organism: Firmicutes bacterium UBA3576 (assembly GCA_002375895.1). Classification (GTDB taxonomy): domain Bacteria; phylum Bacillota; class Sulfobacillia; order UBA3569; family UBA3569; genus UBA3569. Next base: position 3,359 of record DFND01000055.1, on the reverse strand, counting down.
GTCGAGGACGGTCTCGTAGACCAGCTCCGTAGCGGTGGGGTTCACCTGGAAGAAGGAGGCCGGGCCGAGCTCGAAGGAAAGGCCCAGCAGCTCCTCCCGAATCCGGGGCGAGCCGTGGACGTGCAAGTATTCGTCGCCGAGGATCACGTTGTCCTCCGAGGTGTTCACGTTGAGGTAGACGGAGGCCAGGTCGGGGACCGCTTCGGTCAGCTGGCGGATCAGGTCATCTTTTCCCGGGAAATATCGAGAGGTGACGACGACCGTCACCAGCGCCTCGGCCGTCTTCTCCGACACCCTGCACACCAGGTGTCGGATCACGCCCCGCCTGGTGTCCTCCCGGTATACCTCGATGCCGAGCTCTTGGACCAGCCTCTTGGCCTCCCGCATGATGAGGTTGTTGGTTCGGTGCTGGATGTAGCACTGGTCGGTATCTACCACGTCGTGGGTGCCGGGGGCGTAGTAGCCGGCGATGACCCGCCCTCCCTCTTGAGCCAGGGGAAAGGCGGACTTGTTCCGGTAGTACCAGGGCCGGGTGGGGACGACGGGCTCAACCTCAACCCCGCGCAGGCGCCCGATCCTCTCGAGGGCGTCGAAGACGAGCCTTCGCTTCAAGCGCAGCTGTTCGTCGTAGGCTATGTGTTGGAGCTGGCAGCCGCCGCAGGTGTAAAAGACCGGACAGCGCGGGCGGACGCGGTGGGGAGAGGGCTCCTCCACCTCCAGCAGCTCGGCGCGGCCAAAACCCCTCCGCACCTCCGTGACCCTGCACCTAACCCTCTCGCCGGGGACGGTGAAGGGCACGAAGAGCACGAAGCCCTCGTGGCGCGCGACCCCCTCACCACCAAAGGCCACGTTGTCTATCACAACGCTCAGGACGTCGCCTTCCCGAACGGGCGGCTCCATCACCAACCTCCTGCATAACCCCCGCGGCGCAGTCGAATGCTATCACCCGGAGGAGATCATGAACCTAACCGATACCCTGCTGGCATTTATCTTGGCGGGCCTGGCGGGCCTGAGCATGGCCCTGCAGGGGTCCATGAACTCGGCCCTGGGGAAGACCATCGGTCAGCTGGAGGCCACGGCCGTGGTGCACTTAATCGGCACCGTTACCGCGGCCGGCCTGCTTCTCCTGGGGCTCGGCAAGGGCGACCTCGCCAGGTACGCCGACGCCCCGCCCTATACCTACCTCGGCGGCGTCCTCAGCGTGGTCATCATCTACCTCGTGGTGGCCAGCATTCCCCGGGTGGGCGTCGCCCCGGCCACCACCGCCATCATCGTGGGGCAGGTGCTAACGGCCGCGCTGATAGACCACTTGGGGCTGTTCGGCCTCAAGAGGATCTCCTTCTCCTACCTCAAGCTCCTGGGCATAGCCCTGCTGGCCGCTGGGGCCTGGTTCCTGCTGAGCGAGGATTAGCCCAGCTCCCGCCGGAACAGCTCGTTGACCAGCTGCGGGTTGGCCTTCCCCTTGGTCTCCTTCATGACCTGACCCACCAGGAAACCGAGCGCCTTCTTCTTGCCGCCCCTGTAATCGGCCACGGGGCCCGGGTTCTCCTCGATGATCCTGCGCACGAGGGGGAGCAGCTGGCCCTCGTCCGATATCTGCACGAGCCCCTTCTCCTCGACGATGGCCCGGGGCTCCTTGCCCGTGTCCACCATCTCCTCCAGGACCGATTTGGCGATCTTCCCGCTTATGGTGCCGTCGTCGATGAGCCGGAGCATGGCGGCGAGGTTCTCCGGCGTCAGGGGAGACCTCTCGATGTCCAGGTCACGCTCCCTGAGGACCCGCGACACCTCGCCCATGAGCCAATTGCTCACGGCCTTGGCGTCGTCGTACAGCTTCACCGTCCGATCGAAGAGGTCCCCGAGCGACTTCGAGGCCGTGAGCACCCCGGCGTCGTAGGCGGGCAGCCCGTATTCCTCCACCAGCCTCCTCCTGCGCTGGGCCGGGAGCTCGGGCATCTTCTCGCCGATCTCCCTCACCCAGGCGGGGTCGAGGACCAGCGGCAGGAGGTCGGGCTCGGGGAAATACCGGTAGTCGTGGGCCTCCTCCTTGGACCGCGAGGAGAAGGTGACCCCTCGGCCCTCGTCCCAGTGACGGGTCTCGCGGACCACCCGGCCGCCGCTCTCGAGGACCTCCCTCTGTCTCTGGACCTCATAGGCCAGGGCGCGCTCCACCGAGCGGAAGGAGTTCATGTTCTTGACCTCGGTCAGGGTGCCCCACTCCCGGGAGCCCCGGGGCCGTATGGATACGTTGGCGTCACAGCGGAGCGATCCCTCCTCCATCCTCACGTCCGACACGCCGGTGTACAGCAGGATGGCCCGGAGCTCCTGGAGATACAGCCGCGCCTCCTCCGGCGAGCGGATGTCGGGCTCGGAGACTATCTCCAGCAGGGGCACCCCGGCCCGGTTGAAGTCGACCAGGGAGCCACCCTCGACGCCCTCGTGGAGGAGCTTCCCCGTGTCCTCCTCCATGTGCACCCTTCTTATCCCGACGCGGACGGTGCGCCCGTCGACCTCGAACTCCACGTAGCCGCCCGTGGCCAGCGGCCGGTCGTACTGGCTGATCTGGTAGTTCTTGGGCATGTCCGGGTAGAAGTAGTTCTTACGGGCGAACTGGCTGGTCGGGTGCACCTCGCAGTTCAGGGCCAGCGCGGCGCGCACCGCGAACTCGACGGCCCGCTTGTTGAGGACCGGCAGGGTCCCCGGTAGGCCGAGGCACACCGGGCAGACCCGCGTGTTGGGCTCGGCCCCGAACTCCACCGGACAGCTGCAGAAGACCTTGGAGGCCGTGGCCAGCTCGACGTGAACCTCCAGGCCGATGATGGTCTCGTAGTCCATAATTCGCTCTCCCTCCGGCATGAACTACTACTTGCCCCTGTCGTTGGGTCCCCCCTCGTGGTCGTAGGGGACGGGGATATACTGCACTGAGGGCCGCCTCTGCCCCGACTGGGGATAGAGCCTCATCAGGGCGTAGATCTCAGGGGGCATCTGGTTGGACACCTTGAGGCCCATCCGCTTGAGGTCCCCGCACTTGATGGGGTAGTCGTGGGTCCAGGTCCCCTCGCTGAGCAGGGCCGCCAGCTCCCTCGCCTTCTCCTCGGGCATCTTATCCTCCAGGAGTTCCTGTACGAAGGACCGCATCTGGCCGATGGCCTTCTCCGCCACGTCGGCCAGGATGAGAGTGCGGTCCTCAACCCTGTTCCGGTCCTTCTCCCTGACGACCTTGACGAGCGAGGCGGCGGGGTATTCCCCCAGCTGGGGGTCGACCGGTCCCAGGACCGCGTTTTCGTCCATCACTATCTCGTCCGCGGCCAGGGCGAGCAGCGTGCCGCCTGACATCGCGTAGTGGGGGACGAAGACGG
>DFND01000089.1:13192-13595 GCA_002375895.1 Firmicutes bacterium UBA3576 | reverse complement strand
GCCGGCCGCCGGGCGCCCCGCGAAGGGTCATCACCCGCGCCGCCAGGGCCCGGGCCTCCCGCAGGGTGGCGGCCTCGTCCCCCTCCGCCGGCAGCTGGGCGCGGCGGCGGGGGGCGGCGAGGATCGCCCTGAGGAGGCGGTCTCGGCCCTCCCCCCGCACGGCCACCATGGGCACCACCGGGGCGCCGAGGTACCGGCCCAGGGCCTCCACGTCTATCTCCACCCCCCGGGCGCGGGCCTCGTCCATCATGTTCAGGGCCACCACCAGCGAGGCGCCGGCCCTCTTGAGCTCGAGGGCCAGGAAGAGGCCCCTCTCAAGGCTGGTGGCATCGATCACATTCACCACCAAGTCGGCGGAGGAGAGGATGGCCAGGGTCACCCTCTCCTCCTCGCCGTCGGCGGC
>DFND01000089.1:12583-12835 GCA_002375895.1 Firmicutes bacterium UBA3576 | reverse complement strand
GCGTGTCCACGACCCAGTCCCCGTCCAACCTGCCCCGGCTCACGTCCACGGTGGTGCCCGGGTAGTTGGAGACGTCCACGTAGGACCCCGTGAGCAGGCGAAAGATCACGGATTTTCCCACGTTGGGGTTGCCTACCAGGGCTATCCTTCCGGCTGCCATTCCCCACTTTCCCCCCATCAGGGTCTGGGGAATGTATACGCCGGGGCGGGGGGAGTGATGCCTTTAGAGGGGGGCGATGAGGATGCGGCGGG
>DFND01000089.1:0-12257 GCA_002375895.1 Firmicutes bacterium UBA3576 | reverse complement strand
GGGGGCGATGAGGATGCGGCGGGCGAGGTTCCTCCCCACGGCCACCTCCTGGCCCCGGACCTCGATGACCACCGGCCCGCCCGGCAGCACCGACAGACACTCTACACGGTCGCCGGTGGCGAGCCCGAGCCTCAGGGCCCGGGCCCTGAGCTCCACCCCGGGCAGGTACTTGATGACCCCCCTCTCCCCCTTCCGCAGCTTCTCGAGGGTTATAAGGGGTCTGGTTCCCTCGGCCTGTCCGTAGCTCAACGTCCTTCACCCCCGTTGGAGTTCGGTGATATAATCTACGCGACGGAGGGCTCGGCCGCCACCCGTAACGCCCTTGAAGTGACGATAAGGAGGAGGCGACGCGCTTGCACGAGGTGAAGGTGGTATACACCCCGCATTGTCCCTGGAACCCCGGTTTCCTGCGCGCGATGAGACACTGGGCCGAGGAGGCGGGCGCTTCTTTCCGCGCCCTAGACATCTCCCAGAGCCCCGACGAGGCGAGGGAGCTACTGCGACGGGCGCCCGAGCTCGGGCGGTCCCGCCAGGCCCACATCGCGGCCTTCGTGGACGGAGAGCTGGTGCCGGGCCATCCCGCCGATCCCGAGTACAAGGACAACTTCATGGCCCTCCTCGAGGGGCGGCCGGTCCCGGAGAGGAGTAGGGAGGAGCCGCCTCGCGGCGGCGAGGCGCCCGCGGTTCGCTACGTTCCCATCAACCCGAGGACCCTGGACCTGGCCATTGACTTCTGTCTCCTCTACCACCCCTCGGGCATGTGGCCTGAGGCCAAGGCGGCCAACGCCGGCCGGGAGGCGGCGAGGAGGGCCCTGGCCGAGGTGCTGGAGGCGGTCCCCGTGGCGGGCTACCTGGCCCTGCGGCCCTCTTCCGGCGGTCCGGAGCCGGTGGCGCTGCTCAAGTGGATGCCCAGGCCCCTCGCCCGGGCCCACGGCTACGTCACGGGAGAGGGGGACGGTGACGGGGTGCTCACCCTAGTGTGCCTGGAGGCCACCGGCGGGGTGGACCGGGAGGCGGTGCTGGAGGGCCTCCTGAGGGCGGCCCTAGAGGAGGCCGCTCCGCCCGGGTACCATACCGTGGAGGCCTGCGCCCGCGGCGAGACGGCGTCCCTCTATCGCCGGGCGGGCTTCTCGGCGGTCGAGGAGCGCGGCGAGGCCCTAATCCTCAGCCGTCCTCTGGGGGTGAGGGACCGTGGGTAAGGCCATCATGCTGCAGGGTACCTCCTCCAACGTGGGCAAGAGCGTCCTGGCCACCGCGCTCTGTCGCATCTTCGCCCAGGACGGCTACCGGGTGGCCCCCTTCAAGGCCCAGAACATGTCCAACAACTCCTACGTCACCGAGGACGGGTTGGAGATAGGGCGGGCGCAGGGGGTTCAGGCGGAGGCCGCGGGGGTTCGGGCCGAGGCGATCATGAACCCGGTCCTGGTGAAGCCCAGCGGGGAGAACACCGCCCAGGTGGTCCTGCTCGGAAAGCCCCTCATGACCGTCGGGGCCAGGGGCTACGGCGAGGAGTACGTGCCGCGGGTGCTGCCCGTGGTGCGCAGGTCGCTGGAGGAGCTGCTGCGGCGCTTCGACATCGTGGTCATCGAGGGGGCGGGCAGCCCCGCCGAGGTGAACCTCAGGGACCGGGACATCGCCAACATGACGGTGGCCGAGATGGCCCGGGCGCCGGTCCTCCTGGTGGGGGACATCGACCGGGGAGGGGTGCTGGCCTCCCTGGTGGGCACCATGGAGCTCTTGGCCCCCGCCGAGAGGGCCATGGTCCGGGGGTTCCTGATCAACAAGTTCAGGGGAGACCTCGAGCTCCTGCGGCCGGGCCTCGAGTTCCTGGCCGACAGGACGGGGGTGCCCGTCCTCGGCGTGATCCCCTGGATCGACCCGGGGCTCGTGGAGGCCGAGGACGCGGTGGTGCTCACGGAGAGAAGGGGCCCGGAGCAGGGTGAGGTCACCGTGGCCGCCTTGGTGTTGCCGCGGATCTCCAACTTCACCGACCTCGACCCCCTGGAGAGGACGCCCGGGGTCATCTTGCGCCTCGTGCGGCGCGGCGAGCCCCTAGGCGAGCCCGATGCGGTGATCATCCCCGGGACCAAGTACACCGTGGGTGATCTCCAGTACCTGGTGGAGAACGGCTACGCCGCCGAGATCCGGGCCTTGGCCGCCAGGGGCATCCCCGTGGTGGGGATATGCGGGGGGTATCAGATGCTGGGCCGGCGGATCCTCGACCCCGAGGGCGTGGAGTCCTCCGTGCCCGAGGTGGAGGGCCTGGGGCTCTTGGACGTGGAGACGGTGTTTGTGCCCGAGAAGGAGGTCCTCAGGGTCGAGGGTGAGGTCTGCGGGGGCTTCCTCGCCGCGGCACACGGGGCGCCGGTCAGGGGCTACGAGATCCACATGGGGCGCACTACCCGCGGCCCGGGGGCCAGGCCCTGGATCCGGCTCAGGCGACGCGGCCAGGAGGAGGTGTCCCTCGAGGAGGGGGCCGCTTCCGGACGCGTCCTGGGCACTTACCTCCACGACATCTTCGCCAACCGGGACTTCAGGCTCGCCTTCGTGAACTACCTCCGCGTCAGGAAGGGCCTCGGGCCGGTCTCGGGCGGGGACGTGGACCGGGAGGAGGCCTACGATCTGCTGGCCCGGACGGTGAGGGAGAGCCTCGACATGCAGGCGATATATTCACTCCTGGCGTGATGCCGCCGTGGGCGCGGCCAGAGAGCAGGGGCCCGTGGCGCACTTACCGCATACGTCGTGGACTCCCCCGAGGGTCTCCGACCAGTGGGCGTCCACCCGCTCGAGGTGCCGGTGACACCTCCCGCGGTTGAAGCCCGACGGGCTCAGGGCGCCGACGGGGCACCGCTCCACGCAGATGCGGCATCGGCTGCCGGCCAGGTGGGAGGCAGGCCTGGCCCCGCCAGAGCCGGGGAGCGCGCAGGACCGCGTCGGTTACCACGCTGCCGAACCTGCCGGCACATCCCGAGGGCGTGATGAGCATGCGATGCAGGCCGAACTCGCCGAGCCCGGCGATGCGGGCCACGCTCTTGTGGGACCAGCGGGCGCGCAGGGTGGTGCGGTCGAACTCGTGGGTGGGAAGCTCCCAGACGGCCCGGTGACCCCGCTCCCTGAGGGCCTCCTGGACCTCAGAGGAGAGACGGGCGATGAGCCGGTTGGTTTCGGTATACCCCACGGCCCACTCGCGCGCACAGGGCGTTGCGGCCCTGTTGGCCTCCACCACCGCCGGCGCGAAGGGCAGGAAGAAGCTGATCACCGTGCGCGCCCCCGGCAACAGGTCTGCGGGGAGCAGGTGTCCTGGGGACCGCTGGTTCAGGCGCAGGAAGTCATGGTCATCGGCGTCGGCGAAGCCGAGCAGGGGCTCCCTGAACCGGGTCTCCCCGGCGTGGGCCCTGACGCCGGCCCGGATGATCTCCTCGAGCAGCCCGACCAGATCCTCTTGCATGGCAGTGCCTCCTTTTGAGGAGACTCTTTGCCCGGCCCGCCCGGATCTCCTGCCGTTGAGAAACAACGCATCTCCGCGCGGCGCGCCTTCTATCTGGTGTTTTCCGGATGATTCCTCGTCGAAGGTGAGATTTGACTGCAGGGGCCGTCCCGGGTCTCTGCGGGCAGATGCTGAAGGGCCTGTCCTGTCTTGAAAGGTTTGCCCACGGATTCCCTGTTTTGAGTTAGGGTGTATTCGTATACCGATGTGCCAACATGCCGATAGGCAGAGACACGTTAATTGGGGGGTAAGGTAGGCTCCTTCTCTTGAGGAATCGGGGGGCCGCCTTTAACCAAGGGGACTAGAGCAACTAACGGGCATTGCAATATGGCACTTAGGGCAGCAGCGTTTTCCCTTTGTTAGTACACTTCCGGCAGTTCGTGGTCATCTCATGGGCCTGTTGCCATATCCTTGTGATGTTCCAATACACTCGTGCAAGATCCATTCACCTGGCATAGCATTTCCAGCAACCCAGGACTCATAAGGCCGGAAGATACCATCGTAATCCCGATGAATGTAAATTGTCGTGCCGCAGTATTTACAGGTTATCAGATACCCCTTAGAACCCCTAGCATACGCACGTAGATTCGCCGATTTTATGTCTCTCGACCTCATCTCTCCACCTACTCTCGCGCCGGTTGTACATCACCGGCTAGATGGAAGCTTCTGCAAATTCAGCCAAATTCCTCTATTGTGCAGAACCCCCATCACCCCATTCGGGATGAAGGGTGGGGCTATTGCGGTTACGAAGAGGGTTAAGTTGATATGGTTTTCTCCCTTTGTTGCCTGCTGCTGTGAAGAAGTTACGTCCGGCACACTGATGTAGGAGGGGAGGGGGTTGACGGCCGAATTCGCTGGTGCGGGTACCTGAGACCTGAACTCGGTCTCTTTACACGGACCTGAGGCTATTCCCCCTTGACACCTCTCCCCAAGGGATGTATCATTAGGCAATAAAGCCAACGCCATGAAGAGGGAGAGTAGGTTCGGGACCCGCGGCTATAGCGATCCGGGGACGGTGGAAGCCCGGAGCGCGGCCGGACTGAAAGACGCCTCGGAGCAGCCCGCCGAAACCCCTCGGGAGTAGGCCGGGCCGGTTGCCCCCGATACAGGGCGCTCGAGTGGAACGGCGCGGCCGTTCAATTAGGGTGGCACCACGGGAGGTCGACCCCCCGTCCCTGCGGACGGGGGGTTCACTGTTCAAGGCCCTCGTCCCTAGATGGGATGGGGGTTTGTAATTATGGGGGAGGTCATGGGATGAAGCGCACGCTGGCCAGAGAGAGCAGGAACATGGTTGGGGAGAGGGTCCACTTGCAGGGATGGGCGGACAAGGTCCGGGATCTCGGGGGCATAGCCTTCGTAGTGCTCCGGGACCGCTCGGGGAGCGTCCAGTGCGTCCTCGAGGGGGCCTCGCCGCCTCCCCCGGGGAGCGTCGTGCAGGTGAAGGGCCGAGTCCGGGCCGACCAGCGGGCCCCGGGCGGGGCGGAGGTAGTGGTGGAGGAGATGGAGGTGCTCGCCTCCCCCGTCGAGGCGCCGCCCCTGGACGCGGCGAGCCCGGTGCTGCGGGCGGGGCTCGAGGCGCTCCTCGAACACCGCGCGGTGAGCTTGCGCAACGAGAGGATCCGGGCGGTCTTCCGCGTGCAGGCGGAGCTCTCGCAGGGCTTCCGCTCCTTCCTCCGCGAGCGGGGCTTCTGCGAGATCCACACCCCGAAGATCGTGGCCACGGGGACGGAGGGGGGCTCGGAGCTCTTTCCCCTGCGGTACTTCGAGCGCGAGGCCTTCCTGGCTCAGAGCCCCCAGTTCTACAAACAGATCATGGTGGGCTCGGGCCTGGAGAGGGTCTTCGAGGTGGCCCCCGTTTACCGGGCGGAGAAGCACGATACCTCTAGGCACCTCAACGAATACGTGAGCATGGACCTGGAGATGGGGTTCATCGAGGGCCCGGAGGACGTGATGGACCTCGAGGAGGAGATGCTCCACTACATCTTCGAGTCCGTGCGGGAGAGGTGCGGCGAGGAGCTCCGGCTCTTGGGAAGTGAGGTCCCTGACCTGTCGGGTGGGATCCCCCGCCTGACCTATGACGAGGCCGTCTCCCTTATCGGGCGGGACCTCGACCCGGAGGGGGAGAGGCAGCTCTGCGCCGCGGTGGGCTCCGAGCTGGTCTTCGTGACCTCCTTCCCGGCCGAGCAGCGGCCCTTTTATACCATGCCGGCGCCGGGCGGGCGGACGCGGTCCTTTGACCTCATCTTCCGCGGCCTCGAGGTCACCACGGGGGGGCAGAGGATCCACAGCTACGATATGTTGCTCGAGTCCATCGAGGCGGCAGGGCTCAGGCGGGAGGGGATGGAATTCTATCTCGAGGCCTTCAAGGCCGGGATGCCGCCGCACGGCGGGCTGGCCATCGGTCTCGAGCGGCTCACGATGAAACTCCTGGGCCTCGGCAATGTGCGGGAGGCCTCCCTCTTCCCCCGCGACAGGCACCGGCTGACCCCCTAGGGGAGGCAGCACTGGAGGGATGACGTTGCCCCTTCGGATACGTCGAGGGCGAGAGGCCGACCTGGAGGTCCTCTTGGACCTGTGGGCGAGCCTTGCCCGCGAGATGGACGCCATGGACCGTCACCTAGACCTTGACGAAGATTTCATGGATAAAGGCCGCCGATACTTTCGGGAGAACCTGGGTGCTGAGGATTTCCTCAGCTGGCTTGCGGAGGATGAGGGCGAGGCGGTGGGCTTCCTCTGCGCCAGGGTCGAGAGGCCCGGGCCCATCTTCGTGCCTCGGCCCTGGCTGCACATAATGGACCTGTACGTTCGTCCCCCCTACAGGAGACAAGGGGTGGGACGAGCCCTGATGGAGGGCGCGCTCGGCTGGGCCCGGGAGCGGGGGCTCGAGAGCGCGGACCTCAGCGTGTATTCTGAGAACCCCGCCAGGGGGCTCTACGAGGACCTGGGCTTCGTGCCCTACCGGGTCATCATGAGGAAGGAGCTTGGCCGCGGGTAGAGGCTATTCCCCGTACTCGATGGTGAACCTCTCCCGGTCGCCCACGTACTCCCGCCACTCGTACTCGATCCTCTCGACCTCGGCCCGCGGGGGGCCCACCTTGAGGAACTCGAGGAACTCCCATAGCGCCTCCTCCGGGCCCTCGGCGAGGACCTCCAGGGTCCGATTGGGGAAGGCCCTGACGTAGCCGGTGAGCCGCAGCCTGGTGGCCTGCCGGTGCATCATGGAGCGGAAATTCACGCCGATGACCCGGCCCGTGATCCTCGCTAGCAGGGCCCTGTTCGCCAAGGTCCTTCCCCCCCCTCGGGCTCCTATTAGAAGTATACTGGAAAGGGCGAAGATGCTCAAATCTTTCGAACTCTCCCCCCGGCAGGGTTTCATGGAGGGGTGGTCATGAAGGTGATCAGGGTGCGGCAGAGGTTTCCCCGCCCGCGGGAAGAGGACGTGGCTCGTGCCGTGCGTCGTGAGCTGGCCCGGCTGAACCTCGGCTCCCGCCTAGGGCCGGGGGCCAGGGTCTGCCTGACCGCGGGGAGCAGGGGGATCGTCGACATCGTCCTCATCCTCTCCCAGGCGGTGGCCTATCTCAAGGAGCTCGGGGCGGAGCCCTTCCTGGTGGCGGCCATGGGCGGCCACGGCGGGGGGACTGTCGCGGGCCAGAGGCGCGTTCTCGAGAGCCTGGGCATCACCGAGGAGGCCGTGGGGGCGAAGGTCCTGATAGGCGAGGAGGCGGTCCCCATCGGCGAGACCCCCGCCGGCCAGACGGTCTACTGCGACGCCTACGCCGCGCAGGCCGACGCCATCCTGGTGGTCAACAGGGTCAAGATGCACACCTCCTTCCGGGGCGACCTCGAGAGCGGGCTCTTCAAGATGATGGTGGTCGGCCTGGGCAAGGAGCCCGGCGCTCGCTCCTTTCACCGGCTGGGCTGGAGGGGGATGGCCTCGTCCCTGGTCTCCATGGGACAGTGTTTCCTGGAGAGGATGCCCGTGGTCGGTGGGCTCGCCGTCCTGGAGAACGGTTACAAGGAGACGGCGGGGGTATATGCCCTGGCGCCGGAGGAGATGGAGGAGAGGGAGAGGGAGCTGCAGGCCGAGGCCAAGCGGCTGCTGCCCAGGCTTCCGGTGCACGAGATTGATCTACTGGTGGTGGACGAGATCGGGAAGGACATCAGCGGCACCGGCATGGACAGCAACGTCATCGGCAGGAGGCGGAACGACGGCGAGCCCGACTTCTACCCGCCGCGGATAAAGCGCATAGTCGTCCTGGGCCTCTCGCGGGCCACGGCGGGAAACGGGTACGGGATAGGGCTGGCCGACTTCACCACCGCGAGGGCGGTCAAGATGCTGGACCGCGAGGCCACCTACGCCAACGCCCTGGCCTCCGGGTTCCCGGCCAAGGCCATGATACCCATGACCCTGAAGGACGACCGCGAGGCCATCGAGGCCGCCCTCCGGTCCCTGGGCGGGAGGGCCGACGGACTGGTCAGGATCAGGAACACCTCGCGCCTTGACGTGATCGAGATGAGCCCGGACCTGGCACCCAGGCTACGGCCGGACGTCGACTATGAAGTCCTGGGCGGGCCCTATGAGCTGTCCTTCGACCAGGAAGGCCGGCTCAGGCCTCTGGATTTCGCCGAACCTGGTGACAAGCCCTAGCCCGACAGCAGGAGGCCCTTTGACAGCCACCTTCCGCGGTGTGCCCCCCAAAGTTCCCGTTGACGAAACAGGGCCAGACCTTATAGAATGGGATTAGATAAGCATATTCGAATATAATAATGAGGCCTCGAGCACTGTGTTGGGAGGGAGAACCGATGAAAGAGTGGCAGAAATTCGCACTAATTGTGACCGTATTCACAGCTGTGTATCTAATGCCCTTGGACCACCCGCGGGTGCAGGGGGCGATACTCGAGGCCTTCTTTATGCTGCAGGATTACGCCAGGGAGCACGTCCTGCTCTGCCTCGTTCCAGCCTTCTTCATCGCCGGTGCCATAGCTAATTTCATCTCCCAGGCGGCCGTCCTCCGGTATTTCGGCGGCGGGGCGAATCAGTGGCTGGCCTACTCCGTGGCCTCGGTATCCGGCGCCATCCTGGCGGTCTGTTCCTGCACCGTGCTGCCGCTCTTCGCGGGGATATACAGGCGGGGGGCAGGGATCGGGCCCGCCATCGCCTTTCTGTATTCGGGACCGGCGATCAACGTCCTGGCCATCGTCCTCACGGCCAGGGTGCTGGGCTGGCAGCTCGGGCTGGCCAGGGCAGTGGGCGCGGTCGTGTTCGCGGTGGTCATCGGCCTGATTATGGCGACGCTGTACAGACGCGAAGAGGCTCAGCGGGCGAAGGCCGCCCTGAACGTGCCCGCCGATGAGGCGGGCGGGCGCAGCCCCGGGCAGGACCTCCTGTATTTCTCAACCCTAGTCCTCATTCTGGTCTTCGCCGCCTGGGGCAGGCCGTCAGAACCCGCGGGCCTCTGGCACGCGGTGTACTCCCTCAAAGGGTACCTCACTGGGCTTCTCCTGGTCGCGCTGGCGATCATGCTGGTGAGGTGGTTCAAGCCGGCGGAGAGGGCGAGCTGGCTCGGTGCAACCTGGGACTTCGCCAAGCAGATCCTGCCGCTGCTCTTCGCCGGGGTACTGGTGGCCGGCGCGCTGATGGGGAGGCCCGGCACGGACGCGGGGCTCGTCCCCGCACGATATGTCACCGCGCTCGTGGGCGGGAACTCGGTGGGCGCGAACCTGCTCGCCTCGGCCCTCGGCTCCCTGATGTACTTCGCCACCCTGACTGAGGTGCCGATCCTGCAGGGATTGCTGGGATCCGGGATGGGCCAGGGGCCAGCCCTGGCCTTGCTGCTGGCCGGGCCGGCGTTAAGCCTGCCCAATATGTTGGTTATAGGGAGCGTGTTGGGCACGAGGAAGACGGCGGTTTACGTGGGCCTGGTGGTGATCATGGCCACGATAAGCGGCCTCTTCTTCGGAAATCTCGTGCAGTAGAGGGTGATGGAGGGTGAAGATCAAGGTTCTCGGCACAGGATGCCCGAAGTGCAGGGCCCTTGAGGCCAACGCCCGGCGGGCCGTAGAGGAGCTCGGGGTAGAGGCGGAGGTCAGCAAGGTCACCGATATCTCAAGCATCATGGAGTACGATGTGCTGATGACCCCGGCCCTGGTGATCGACGAGAAGGTAATGGCGTCAGGACGGGTGGCCGACGTCCAGGAGATCAAGGGGTGGATTCGGGAGGCCGGGAAGTAGAGACCCTGGACGCCCAAGGCCGGAAGGGGTGGCACCGTGAAGAGGTCTGACCTCTTGGCCGTGCAGAGGCTGCTGGCCGACGGCGGGCGGGCCGTCGTCAGCCTGGCCCCGTCCTTCCCCGCCGCCATCGGCCGCGCCGAGCCCGGCCAGCTGGTCTCTGCCCTGCGCCGCCTGGGGTTTGCCGCCGTTGAAGAGACGGTGAGCGTCCTGCCCGAGGTGGTACGGCGGCGAGGCGAGCTCCTGGCCGGGGCCGGTGGCCCCGTGATCGGCACCTCCTGTCCCGTTATCGTCAGGCTGGTGCGGCGGGAGTTCCCCGCCCTGGTCTCACGGCTGGCTGAGATGGTCTCGCCGATGATATGGCACGCGGCTGAGCTCAAGGAGCGGTACGGGCAGGATACGGCGGTGGTATTCATCAGCCCCTGTCCGGCCAAGAGGGCTGAGGCCCGAGGGGGGCCGGTGGACTATGCCCTGACCTTCAAGGACCTGCTGGGCTGGCTCCGGGAGGCCGGCGTGGAGGCCGCGGCCCTGCCCCCGCGCAGCTTCGACGTCGTACCCCCCGATTGGGCGCGGCTGAGCGTCCTCGTGAGCCGGGTCAGCGGGGTATCCCAGAGCCGGGCCCTCTTGCGGTCACTGGTGGAAGGGCTCGTGGAGGACCAAGGGCCCGAGTTCCTGGAGCTGCTGGCGTGCCCCGGGGGCTGTCTCAGCGGGCCGGGAATGGGCGTCTCCCTGCCCGTGGCGGTGCGGCGCCAGCGGGTGATGGACTTCGTCACGGATTCGAGGGGGCCGGAGCGGTGACTCGAGTACACGTGGGGTTTTTCATGCTTACCTGGGACGGGCCGAAGGATACTGAGGTGAAGTTCGCGGGGAAGACGGTGGCGGAGCTGATCGACCACCTGAAGGAGATGTATCCTCGCCTGCCTGATCTCAGAAGGGAGGTCCTCTCCAACCGCATGCTGGCCTTGCGAAACGGCAGGAGAATAGCCTCTGCCAGTCAGGAGCTCGTGGACGGCGACCGCGTTGTCTTCATGGACTCGAGCTACGGAGGGTAGGTGCAGCCTATGCCGGGTTTCAGCCCGCGCCTTCTCACCCGCTCGGCCCTTTTCCTCGCCATAGCACTGGCCCTTCAGGCCCTGCGCCTTCCCCAGCCGGTCACCGGGCTGCTGATCAACGCGATACTGTTCCTGGCCGCAGCCACCGTGGGTCCGGCCGCCGGGGCGGCCGTCGGGGCCCTCACGCCCTGGGGAGCTCTCCTGGCCGGCATACTGAAGCCCGCCCTTGCCCCCGCGGTGCCCGCCATCGTGTTGGGGAACGTAACCCTGGTCCTGGTCTTCTCCTCGCTGCGGGGTCGAAGCCCCATCCTTGGAGTGCTCGCGGCGGCCGCCGCCAAGTACGTCGTGATTAGCACGCTGGTCCGCTTCGTCATTCCCCTGAGCCCGGCGCTGACTCTGGCGCTGCAGGTCCCCCAGTTGTTCACGGCCCTGGCCGGTGGGGCCGTGGCCTTGGCCGTCCTCGGCGGGCACCGGGCGGTTCGACGGCGGCTCGGGCCTTGATGACGCTCATTCTCTCGGCCCGATGGTGTTCCTGAGCACCCCTATCCCCTGAACCTCGCACTCCACGGTATCTCCCACCTGCAGGTACCTCGGCGGGCTGAAGCCCATCCCCACCCCGGAAGGGGTCCCGGTGGCGATGACGTCCCCGGGCTCGAGGGTCATGCCCGCCGACAGGGACGATATGATTTCGGCCACGTCGAAGATCATGTGCCTGGTGTTGGATTGCTGCCTGACCTCCCCGTTCACCCTGGAGATTATGTCCAGCTCGCCGGGATCGGGGATCTCGTCGGTCGTGACTATCCACGGGCCCATGGGGCAGGTGAGGTCGAGCGACTTCCCCTTGAACCACTGGCCGTGCTTTCTCTGCAGGTCCCGTGCAGTTATGTCGTTTATTATGGTGTAGCCGAAGACGTAATCCAGGGCCTCGTCCCTCGGAATGTTCTTTCCCCGCCTGCCGATCACCACCGCCAGCTCCACCTCGTAGTCCAGCTCCCGCGTCGCGGTAGGATAGGGGATCTCGCTCTCAGGCGGGGCTATGGCCGTGGGCGGCTTGGTGAAGAAGACCGGGACGTCCGGCCTCGCGGACGCGGACTGGCTCTCTTCGATGTGCTCTAGGTAATTCAGCCCCACGCACATGATGTTCTTGGGGGTGTGGGGTATGGGGGCCAGGAGCTTGACACCGGACAGGGGAATGCTGTCGGCGGGCTCGAGGAGGGCCCGCCGGGCCGCCGTCACGGCGTCCGGTCCTACCTCGATGAGCTCGAGCATGCTCCCGACGGCCGGTAACGCCACGATATGGTCGTCTTGGACTGCTCCCACGCGGGCTCTACCTTCATTATCGCGGTAAGTCACCAGTTTCATGTCTCAGGTCCTTTCTCTAAGGGGTTTGTTAGGGGATATACGGGGTGGGGGCGGGATTTCCTGCTTCAGGGGATAAACCCATCATGTTCCTCCATGTCGCAGCTTGGTAATGTCCTAAAATGTATGT
>DFND01000010.1:37362-37676 GCA_002375895.1 Firmicutes bacterium UBA3576 | reverse complement strand
GGTATACGATATCGTGCGTGAGGCAGAGGATAAGGATCAAGACCGGTATCATCCAGCGTCTCAATCATATCACCTCGGTTTCACATGAACCTTCTCATCTGTTTCAGAGCCGCCTTTTCCAGGCGCGACACCTGAGCCTGGGATATGCCGATCTCCTCAGCTACCTCCATCTGCGTCTTCCCCTCGTAAAAGCGCAGCGTCAGGATGAGCCTCTCCCGGTCGCCCAGCTTGTGCAGCGCCTCTCGTATGGAGATCTCCTCCAGCCAGGACCCATCCTCGCTCTTCTCATCGCCGATCTGGTCCATGACGTAGAT
>DFND01000010.1:35489-37043 GCA_002375895.1 Firmicutes bacterium UBA3576 | reverse complement strand
CCGATCTGGTCCATGACGTAGATCGGATCCCCTCCGTCGTGGTATATGGGCTCAAAAAGGGAGATGGGCTCCTGGATGGCGTCCAGGGCGTAGACGATCTCCTCTCTGGGGATGTTTAGCTCTGCCGCGATCTCCGACAGGGAGGGCTCGCGGCTATGCTTGTTGACCAGGCTGTCTCGCACCTGCAAGGCTTTGTAAGCCACGTCCCTAAGAGACCGGCTGACCCTGATCGGGTTATTGTCGCGGAGGTACCTCCTGATCTCACCGATGATCATCGGGACCGCATAGGTCGAGAATTTCACGTTATGGCTGAGGTCGAAGTTGTCTATGGCCTTCATAAGACCGATGCACCCTACCTGGAACAGGTCGTCTACGTGTTCACCGCGGTTGTTGAATCGCTGTAGGACGCTGAGGACGAGGCGGAGGTTGCCCCGAACCAGCTTCTCTCTCGCAGACCGGTCGCCGTTCCTCATCGCAACGAACAACTTCCGCATCTCCTCATTGGAGAGTACCGGAAGCTTCGAGGTATTAACACCGCATATCTCCACCTTGTTAGCCATGCGGGCACCTCCAAGCGACGGCTCTTTGAACATTATGCGCTCCAGACCGTCGTCTTATACGGTGCCGCCTCCATAAAATGTAAAAAGGGCCCATCCGGGCCCTCCTCGAGGGAAGGTTACTCCATCTTCTTAATATCCCTTCTCAGTCGCTTCAGAATTCTTTTCTCCAATCTGGAGATATAAGATTGAGAGATACCGAGAAGGGCAGCCACCTCTTTTTGGGTCCTGATCAAGCCGTCCGTGAGGCCGAACCTCAGCTCCATGATCTTCCGCTCACGGCCGGAGAGTTTGGACAAGGCCTTCTTCAGGAGATCCCGATTCACCTGTTCCTCGATCTGGCGATAGATGAGATCGGATTCCGTGCCCAGGACGTCGGAGAGGAGCAACTGGTTGCCGTCCCAGTCCACGTTGAGCGGTTCATCGAAGGACACCTCCGCCCGCGTCTTATTGTTCCGCCTCAGGTACATGAGGATCTCGTTTTCTATGCACCGCGAGGCGTAGGTGGCGAGCTTGATCCGTTTGTCCGGATCGAAGGTGTTCACCGCCTTGATCAACCCAATGGTTCCGATGGAGACCAGATCCTCGATACCCACGCCGGTGTTCTCGAATTTGCGGGCGATGTACACCACCAGCCGCAGGTTCCTCTCTATGAGGACGCTCCTCACCGCGGCGTCACCGTGAGCCAACTTCGCTAACAGGAAGGACTCCTCGTCGTTGGACAGAGGCGGTGGCAGGGCCTCGCTGGAACCTATGTAATGAACGGGCAAGAACCCCTCAAGGCCCAGCCGAACCAGGAGCCGGGCTATGAACAACCGCAGAATTGCACCGTTCAACTTAACCCTCAGGTCGAGTACCCCCTTTCCAGATGCCCGCCCTTTCGGTCGAGGGCAAACTGTGCCGGGTTCACCTCCAGCAGGCCGATCGGAATCAGGGCCTGATACTTCCCATCTTCTGCAAACCGTCCCGGATACACCGCCACCACGGTCGACCCCAG
>DFND01000010.1:0-35234 GCA_002375895.1 Firmicutes bacterium UBA3576 | reverse complement strand
GTTCGTTCCCCGAAGGTCAGGGACACGGGTAGAATCATTACCCCGGTCAAGAAGCCCCTGCCCACAAGCCTGAAGAACACGTACAGGAGCCCTGCCGAGGCGAGAAAGGTGACGGTCCACTTGGCCAGGCCCACCGGGGNNACCGCCACCACGGTCGACCCCAGCCGCTCGTCTTCTCTGCCGCCGATACACAGGCGGTCGGAGCGAAAGCCTACGAGGGTGCCGCGCTCAACTCCTACAGAACGATAAGGTATGACCCGGAACCGCGAGGCCCAGTCAGGCGGGAGCCCAGAGGCATCCACCTTGCACACGGTCTCGCCCGCGTCCGGGGGCAACACGTGCTTTAGGGCCTCGTATTCAACCACCAGAACTGGCCGGCCAGAGAAGGGGTCTCTGAGGTCGTTCCCCGTATCGACTAGGCCCCGCAGGGTCACGGTTCGTTCCCCGAAGGTCAGGGAGAGGGGCAGGATCATCACCCCGGTTATGAAACCCCTGCCCACAAGCTTGAAGAACAGATACAGCAGCCCGGCCGAGGCGAGAAAGGTGACGGCCCACTTGGCCAGGCCCACCGGGGCGAGTACCGTGAGGCCCACCGGCGATTGCACTCCGCCTAGGAGGAGCAGGGCGCCGGCCAATAACAGAGACGTCAGGTAAAGGGCCGCCATTTGCCCGAGGAAGGTCCGGGCCCCCGACCAACCGAAGGCCACCAGCACCATGACCACCGAGACCAAGAACTTGACCGGAGCTGAGGCCAGGCCGCGCGACAGCGTGACCACCACCAACAGGGCGTACACGCTGCCCAGGGCAGCCGCGAGGATGATCCTCGCCGGCCGTGGCGCCGTTCCCGTTAACTTGGAGGTAGCCAGGAGGACAAGACCATTCACGACGAGATTTATCAGTATGATTAGGTCAGCGTAAACGTACCGCACGACCATCCCCCCGGCCCCTCATATAGTCATACCTATGGCGGCGGCGCGAACTTTATGTCCATTATATCTCCCGTTGTTGCGGGAAATTTGTCGGTGCACGCATGAAAAAACCCCCTCGCGGGGGCTCTGCTTACGATTTACGGCGTCGTAAGAAGGCGGGTATGTCCAGGTCGTCCCCGTCTACCGGCTTCACGTCCAGGCCGATGGGCTGCAGCGGGGGGCGCGGCCTCTCGACCCTGTCTTCCTT
Source organism: Firmicutes bacterium UBA3576 (assembly GCA_002375895.1). Classification (GTDB taxonomy): domain Bacteria; phylum Bacillota; class Sulfobacillia; order UBA3569; family UBA3569; genus UBA3569. The sequence continues at coordinate 34,058 of DFND01000010.1, read as the reverse complement.
GGCCGAAAAGCCAGTGGCGATGACGGTAACCTTGATCTTATCCCCCATCTCCTCGTCGATCACCGCGCCGAAGATTATCCTGGCCTCGGGGTCGGCGGCCTCCGTCACGATCTGAGCGGCCTCGTTGACCTCGAAGAGGCCGAGGTCGGGGCCACCGGTTATGTTCAGAAGCACCCCTTTAGCGCCGTCAATGGAGGTCTCCAGCAGCGGGTTGGAGATGGCGCGTTTGGCGGCCTCGAGCGCCCTGTTCTCCCCTTCCGCTATACCAATCCCCATCATGGCCGAGCCCTTCTCCCCCATAACCGTCTGCACGTCACCGAAGTCCAGGTTGATAAGACCTGGAACCGTGATGAGGTCGGAGATCCCCTGCACCCCCTGCCGGAGGATATCGTCGGCCAGGCTGAAGGCCTCGATTATGGAGGTGTTCTTCTGCGCGACCTGAAGGAGCCTGTCGTTGGGGATAACTATCAACGTATCCACCTTGCTCCTGATGGCCTCTATGCCCTCGTCGGCAACCCGCTGTCTCACCTTGCCCTCGAAGGAGAAGGGCCGAGTCACGACCCCGACCGTGAGGGCTCCGAGCTCCTTGGCGATCTCCGCGATCACGGGGGAGGCACCCGTGCCCGTCCCCCCGCCCATACCGGCCGTGAGGAACACCATGTCAGAGCCGTTCAGGGCCCTCGTTAACTCCTCACGGCTTTCCTCAACCGCGTTTCTCCCGATCTCGGGGTTCGCTCCCGCTCCCAGCCCCTTGGTGAGCTGAGCCCCGATCTGTATCTTCTCCGTGGCCTTCGAGACGGACAGCGCCTGGGCGTCGGTGTTAACCGCTATGAAGTCGACGCCCCGAAGTCCCGCCTCGATCATGCGGTTGACGGCGTTATTGCCGCCGCCTCCCACGCCTACCACCTTAATCACTGCTGTCCGTTCGATCTCCAGCTCTAGCTCCAACATGCTGCGGTCCTCCTTTGGGCGCGTCTAACCTCTCCTGCTCGACGTAATGCGCTTCAGAAGAAATCGGCGAACCATCGCCTGAACCGTTCGATCACCGAGTCCATGATACCGCCCTCCTGCATGGGCCGCTGCCCCCCCAGGCTCTCGGCGGCGAACCTTATGAGCCCTACCCCAGCGGCGTAGGCCGGGTTCTCGACGACGTCCGTCATCCCCTGCACCCCCTGCGGGGTCCCCAGCCGGACGGGGACGTTCAGCTCCCTGGCCGCCAGGTCAACCAGCCCCTGCAGGTTCGCCGACCCCCCGGTGAGCACTACGCCGCCCGGGATGTTCCCTGCCACGCCGCTGCGCACGATCCGGTCCACCGTCATGGCCAGGATCTCCTGGGCGCGCGGCTCGATGATCAGCGCCAGCTCCTTGGGGGACACGGCCCTGTGTCCCTGACCGCCCACGGTCGGGATATCCAGAGAGGGCTCTTCCGCGGCCCCGTCAGCTGAGGCCGCCCCGTGCTCGATCTTGATCCGCTCCGCCTGGGAGAGGGGGGTACGCAACCCCACGCCCACATCGCTGGTGATGTGATTCCCCCCCACGGGCAGTACGGCCGTGAACATGAGACTGCCCCCCTGGAACACGGCTACATCCGTGGTACCAGCACCTATGTCTACCACGGCCACACCCAGCTCCATCTCGTCCGGCATGAGGACGGCCCTTCCTGCGGCGAGGGGCAGCAGGATTACGTCCTCTACCTCAAGCCCGGCCTTGTACACGCTCCTGAGGAGGTTCTGAATCGAAGTGATGGCGCCGGTGACTATGTGCGTCTCTACCTCCAGCCGCATGCCGAGCATTCCCACGGGGTCCTTAACTCCGTCGTATCCATCGACTATGAACTCCCGCGGCAACACGTGGACGATCTCCCGGTCCGGGGGGAGGTTGATCACCCTGGCGGCATCAACGGCCCTCTGAACGTCTTCGGGACCGATCTCCTTATCCTCTCGGCTCACCGCCACCACGCCACGACTGTTGGTGAAGGATATGTGGCACCCGCCGACACCAACCCAGACCGATTTCACCCTGAAGCCTGCCATACGACTGGCCTGCTCGGTGGCCTCGGCGATTGCCTTGACGGTTCCATCTATGTCAACTACTACACCCTTTCTCAGTCCCCTGGAGGGGGCCGTACCCACCCCTATTATGTGAACCTTATCATGCGCGTCAACTTCTCCTATCAGGGCAGTGACCTTGGAGGTCCCTACGTCGAGTCCCACGATGTAATCGTTTCTGGCCAATACTCCTACCCTCCCAGAGGCTCGCTGCCTTTTAAATTCAACATGCCCTAACTTTTCCCTTTAAGGTCCCGCGCCTAATTTGCAAGAGAGTTAACGTAAGATGGAGGGTCAATCCAGCCCAATTACCGGCCGGCCTGTGTGACGAAAATTTACATAACGAGGACGCAGATTCCTGGCGCTGAGGTCGACGAGGATCCCGCGCAGGGCTGATACCCTATCCCGAAGGCCCTGGTCAGGAACGCCGAGGTAAACTGGCACACCATCAATGGTGTATAGGGTGAGTTCCCCATCCCAGTGGACCTCGGACACGTACCTGGCCTCCTCGTCCAGCAAGAAGCACACCTGCAGCACCACGCTGGCGGCTGGGTCTGATACGAATTTCCCCGGTAGCCGGCTATCCAGTTCGAGGCCTGTTACCAGCGGCAGGTTTGAGACGGGCTCCTGGGATAGCTGGAGTATCCTGCCCTCATAGTCCACGATCAGGAAGCTGCCCTCCGCTGGTATTGCGGCCACGGCCCTTCTTTCAGTTATGTTAACCAGCAGCTGCCCGCCCAGCTGCCAACGGAGGGTGGCCTCCTTGACCTGGGGCAACGCCTCAAGGGCTCGACGCGCCTCCTTCAGAGATACCTCCCACAGTTTGTTCCCCGGTTGCAGGCCCGTGACAGCCATGACGTCGCTCGCCGTGAGCCTGGTGTCACCCAGGACCACTACTTCCCTGACGACCAAGAGAGAACCGGCGAACCAGGCCAGCGCGCCGAGGGAGAACAGTACCACCCAGACGAACGGACGGATTACAGGCCTCGCCCTGGGCTTGTCCATCTCATTGCCTCCCTTTAGAGGGAGGGCCGAGGAGCCTATTCCAACTCTATCCTCGCGCCCAACCCCCTGAGCTTGCTATCGAGCAGTTCGTATCCCCGTTGAATGTGATGAACTCCCTCCACCACAGTGCAGCCCGTGGCCACCAGCCCGGCCAGCACCAGCGCTACGCCGCTTCGCAGGTCTGATGCGGTCACCGTCGCCCCCGAGAGCCGCTCCACGCCCTTCACGACGGCCGTCCGGCCCTCCGTCTTAATCTGGCCGCCCATACGCCGCAGCTCCGCGGCAACCGCGAACCTGCTCTCGAAAACGGTCTCGGTGATGATGCTCGTGCCGTCGGCTATGCTCATCAGCGCCATCATCTGCGGCTGCATATCCGTCGGAAAGCCGGGATAAGGCAGGGTCTTAAAGTCCACCGCCGTCGGACGTCGGGTCGCCCTGACCGTAAGGCCGTCATCAGCGTGCTGGAACTGTACACCCGCCTCTCTGAGCTTGTGAACTACCGCCTCCACGTGCTCGGGTATGATGTTGTGCAGGGTGACCTCACCGCCCGTGGCTGCCACCATGGCCAGGAAGGTGCCGGCCTCAATGCGGTCCGGGATTACCATGTGGCTGACGGGCTTTAAGTCCTCCAGAGAGACCCCTTCCACGCGGATGGTGTCCATGCCGGCGCCCTTTATCCTGGCGCCCATCCCGTTCAAGAAGTTCTGTAGGTCTATGATCTCCGGCTCCTTGGCGGCGTTTCGGATGACGGTCGTGCCCTTCGCCAACACCGCGGCCATCATGATGTTCTCGGTAGCGCCGACGCTGGGAAAGTCCAGGTGGATATCCCCTCCCACCATTCCCCGCGTACTCGCGTGGATGAAGCCTGACTGTTCCTTGATATTGACGCCCAGGGCCTCCAGACCCTTCAGGTGGAAGTCGATAGGCCTCGGGCCGATGGCGCAGCCGCCCGGGTAGGCGATCTTGACCCGGCCCATCCTCCCGAGCAGTGGGCCCATCAGGAAGATCGAAGAGCGCATCTCGCGGGTGAGCCTTTCATCCACCTCATGGGTATCGAGGCTCCCGGCATTAACCCGCACGACCCCGCCTGCGTCCGGGCCATCAACCTTCACCCCAAGGGCCCTCAATAACCCGATCATAACCTCCACGTCCCTCAGCTGGGGAACTCCCCTTATCTCGCAGGGGTGGGGGTTCAATATGGTAGAGGCGAGCATAGGCAAGACCGCGTTCTTGGCTCCACTGACCCTCACCGTACCGCGAAGGGGAACGCCGCCCTTGATGACGTATCTCGGCACTGGAGCTACCTCCTATCGAAGGCCCAGTATTATGCGTCTGTCTACAGGACCGTGAGCTCTAGCTCGAGAGTGACCCCGAACTGTTTCTTGACCTCTCGTTGGGCGAGGGCAATGAGAGAAAGGACGTCTTGGGCGGTGGCACCACCCCTATTGACAATGAAGTTCGCGTGCAGCTCTGATATCTGGGCGCCTCCCAGCCTGTATCCCTTGAGGCCTGCCCTATCGATCAAGGCCCCGGCCGACGGGCCCTCTGGGGGGTTCCGGAAGACGGATCCCGCGCTGGGGAAACCCAGCGGCTGGTGAGACCTCCTCCATCGAAGGTAGGCCTCCATCATCTCGCGGCCTTTATCCCTGTCGCCGGGTGACAGGGCCAGCCTGGCGCAGGTGATGAGCAGAGCCCCTCCCAAGGTGGAACGGCGATAGCCGAAGCCACATTCCCTGTGGGTGAGATGTATCTCGCGGCCCTCAGGGTCGAGGCCCCATACGTCTGTAACGACGTCAGCCAGGGAACGGCCGTGAGCGCCCGCGTTCCCCACCAGGCCACCTCCCAGGGTGCCGGGGATTCCACAGGCGAACTCGAGCCCGCTGAGGCCGGCCTCTACGGTCAGGGCGGCAAGCCGGGGCAGCGCAATGCCGGCACCGGCTATGACGCTCTCACCCTCTATTCGAAGCGCCTTCAGACACCTGGTAGTGCGGATAACTACGCCGTTCAGTCCATCATCCGGGACCAGGACGTTCGTACCACCCCCGAGGACGTATAAGGGGGAGCCCGAGGTGTGGGCGTGGACTACGACCCTGCGCAGAGATTCCTCATCCCGTGGTAACACCAGGACCTCGGCGGGCCCCCCAATCCGAAAGGACGTATGTTTATGTAGCGGCTCCTTCCTCCTGACCTCGCCTCTGATCAGTCTACGGAGTTCAGCCGCTAGTTGTGACAACTCCATCGGCCCTCCCCCCCGCCTCGGCGGTCCCCTCCTCTCTCAAGCTCCGGACGAAGATCTCGCCGACCTTCCAGATATCGCCGGCGCCTAGGGTGAGGACCAGATCGCCTGGCCTCGCGGTGTTCTTCAGAAATATCATAATATCCTCCGGACGAGTGAGTGCATGGGGTGTCCTCCCCGTCGACCGCTCTATGCTCCGGCTTATCAGCTCGGAGGTCACCCCGGGTATGGGCGCTTCCCCCGCCGGGTAGATCTCCGTCACCACCACCTCATCGGCCTGCTTAAAGGCGGGGCCGAAACTCTCGTGCAAGTCTCTCGTCCGGGTGAACCGGTGCGGCTGGAATACGCAGATCAGCCGGCCCTCGGTAGCGCGACGCGCCGCAGCGAGGGTCGTCGCAATCTCCGTCGGATGATGGGCGTAATCGTCCACCACGGTGATCCCGGCCTCTTGGCCCAAGACCTGGAACCGTCGCCTGACGCCGCTGAAGCTGGCCAGGGCGTCCCTGGCGACCTCGAAGGATATGCCCAGCTCCAGCGCCACCGCCAACGCGGCTAAGGCGTTTTGGACGTTGTGCACGCCGGGCACTTTGAGCGTGATCACACCCAGAGGCGTGTCACCGGCCAACACCTTGAACCTCGAGCCGATCCCCTGGAGCTCTACGTCACGCGCCCGCACTTCCGCCCTCTCGTCGATCCCGTAAAACCTCACGCGGGTAGCCGTCCGCAGGCCGAGTTCTCTGGCCACAGGATCGTCAGCACAGACTATGGCAAAGCCCCCTTCGCGCACCCCGTCCAAATACTCTAGGAAGGCGTGCTGCAACCTCTCCACGGAGTTCCAGTACTCTAGGTGGTCGTCCTCTACGTTGGTTACGACAGCCACGTGGGGCCGAAGCATGAGAAAGGAGCCATCGCTCTCATCGGTCTCGGCCACCATGTAGGGGCCTGACCCGACCTTGGCGTTGCCGCCGATGTCGTTGAGCTCGCCGCCGACGAGTACCGTGGGATCCAGGCCAGCTCGCTCCATCACCATGGCGATCATGGACGTCGTAGTGGTCTTTCCGTGGCTCCCAGCTATCCCGATCCCTCGTCTCTCGTCCATCAGCCGGGCGAGCATCTCTCCGCGCGTGTAAACTGGAATGTCCTGGCGGCGTGCCGCCTGCAGCTCCGGGTTGCTTTCGGGGATTGCAGAGGATACGATGACGGCGTCCGCCCCGTCAACGTTCTCCTCGCGGTGCCCGATGGCGATGCTGGCACCAAGCCTCTCCAGACGCCGGGTCACGTGAGAGGCCGCCAAATCCGATCCGCTCACCTTCGCCCCTCGTTCAAGCAACACCTTGGCGATGGCGCTCATGCCGGAGCCGCCGATCCCTATGAAGTGATAGTGATGGTGCCTCATCTGTCCCGCGCCTCCTTGATGACGACCCCTTTATCTTATGTACTGCCTCTGCGGTCGGTTACTGTCCTGAGGCCGCCGCCCCTTCGATGATAGCTACGATATCCCGCAGGGCATCTGGACGCCCGAGTTCCCTGCTTCGACGGGCCATCACCCGTCTCCGCTCAGGATCGGCCACGAGGTCTTTCAGCACGTCCAACAGAACTTCCCCGTCAAGATCAGCATCCCTGATGACCACTGCCGCGCCGGCCTGGTCCAGAACCCGCGCGTTGTACTCCTGGTGGTTGTTGGCCACGTTGGGCGAGGGGATAATAATGGCCGGTAGGCCCCTGGCGGTTATCTCGGCCAAGCTCAGGGCGCCCGCCCTGGAGATAACCAAGTCCGCGGCGGCGTAGGCCCATTCGATATCGTAAACGTAGGGTTCTATCTGTATCTTGCCAACTATCTCTTCCGCTATACCTGCTTCTTCCAGCCGCCGCCGTGCCTCCTGGTAATAGCGCTTACCGGTAACGAAGAGGACCCTTAGCCCCTCCCACCTCGCTAACCTCGGCAACGCACTGAGAACCGCTTGGGCAATGCTCTCCGCTCCCCCGCTGCCCCCGAAGACGACGAGGAAGAGCTCGTCCTCCGCGAGGCCCAGCCGGCTCCGGGCCTCATCGCGGCTGGCCGTCAAGATCTCCTTGCGAACAGGATTTCCCGTCACCCTCACCCTGGCACGGCGGGGAAAATGGCGGGCGGCCTCCTCGTGGGGGATCAGTACGTATCGCGCCACCCGGGCCATGAGTCGGTTGGTCATGCCTGGCAACACGTTTTGCTCTTGCAACACCACCGGAACGCCCAGCAGATACCCGGCGAGGACCACCGGCCCGCTGACGTAGCCGCCGGTGCCCACTACCACGTCGGGCCTGAAGCCCCTGAGGATCTGCAGGGCCTGTCCAAGGCCTTTGCCCGCCGCAAGGACCCCGCGCAGGACGGCCCTGGGCCCCATACCGAGCAGGCCCCTGGACTCTATAGCCTTGAAGGGAATACCGGCTCGCGGAACTACATCCGCCTCCAGACCCCTGGGTGTCCCAAGGTACAGGACTTCGTTCTCAGGGTTGTCCTCTTTGAGCGCCCTGGCTATCGCCAGAGCCGGATAGACGTGGCCACCAGTCCCTCCGCCGGTGACGACAACTCGCATCATCCCTCGCCCCTTCGACTTAACGGGGGTATCTCTCCCTCGAGCCAACTCAAGACTTGGTGTATCGCGATATGTTCATCAGGATCCCGATGCCCGCCATGGTAGGTACGAGGGAAGACCCGCCGAAGCTTATCAAGGGTAGCGTGATGCCGGTAATTGGCAGCAAAGAGGTCACTACCCCCACGTTAATGATCACCTGCAGGGTTATCATGGTCGTAATACCGGCTGCCAAAAAGCATCCGAAGGTGTCAGGGGCTGACACCGCTATCCGGTACCCCCTCCAGGCCAGGATGAAGAACAGCGACAGCACGAAAATGCACCCGACAAAACCCAGTTCCTCTCCGATAATGGCGAAGATAAAGTCAGTGTGCCTCTCGGGGAGATAGAACAACTTCTGTCTGCTCTGGCCGAGGCCTACCCCGAAGAGCCGTCCGGAACCCAGGGCATATAACGCCTGGATGATGTGAAACCCGGAGCCCAACCGGTCCGCCCAGGGATTCAGGAAGGCGAAAAACCTCTCTCTGCGGTACTCCTCCCCTAGGACCATCCAGGCGCCCGCCGGGAGGCTGGCCAGCCCGACCATGAACAGGTGCAGGACCTTGGCTCCTCCCACGAAGAGCATCACGAAGACCATCCCTGCGATGGCCACCGCGGTCCCCAGGTCCGGTTCCACCAGGATGAGGGCGAATACGATCCCTAGGAGAATTAGCGGTGGCAGCACACCCCGGCTGAAGGAGCCCATGATGCGCTGCCTTCTGTCGAGGTAGTTAGCCAAGTACAGGACGAAGGCCAGCTTCATTAACTCAGAGGGCTGAAAGCTCACCACCCCGAGGTCGATCCACCGTCTGGCCCCGTGGGCCGTTATCCCGACGCCCGGTATCAACACGACTACCAGAAGGAGCAAGCTAATCAGGAAGATGGCCTTCGTGTAGGGCTGGATCCGCCAGTAATCTACCTTCATGGCCACCAGCAGGGCCCCGAGGCCGATGAGGGCCCAGAGAGCCTGTCGCTTGAGGAAGTAATACTTGTCACCGTAGTTAACGCTGGCATCGACGGCGCTGGAGCTGAAGACCATCACTATCCCGATTCCGAGCAACATCACCATGGCCAGGAACAGCACGAAATCGGGGGATTTGGCCCTTCTCATGTCAGGTCACCTCTCAAGCCCCGAAGCCCCTCAAGCCGAGAAAGCCCGCCAGGCCGAAGACGAGGCCCATGAGCCAAAACCGTCTCACCACGGCCGCCTCGCTCATGCCGCCCAGCTCGTAGTGATGGTGAAGGGGGCTCATGCGGAAGACCCTTTTCCCCGTAAGGCGGAAGTAGACCACCTGAATGATCACCGACAAGGTCTCGACGACGAACACCCCGCCAATCACCGGCAGGAGGAGCTCCGTCTTGGTCAAGAGAGCCAGCGCCCCCAAGGCTCCACCCAAGGCGAAGGCACCGCTGTCGCCCATGAAGATCTTGGCCGGGTGGAGGTTGTACGGCAGGAACCCAGCCACGGCCGCGGCGATGGCCGCGCTGAACAGGCTCAGCTGCTCGAGCGAGGCGGCCAGGGCGACTACGAAATACGTGACAAAGGCGATAACGGCCGTACCTCCGGCCAACCCATCCAGGCCGTCGGTCAGGTTCACGGCGTTTACCGTCCCCAGAACGACCAACACGGCGAAGGGCACGTAGAGTCCGCCCAGCGGCAACAGGTGGTTGATGTAGGGCACCTTGACCTCTGAACCCAACCCGAGCGGCACCAGCACCACGAAGGAGAGCGCGGAGGCCAGGAACACCTGACCCAGCAGTTTATACCTGGCCCTGAGCCCCAGAGAACTGCCCCTGATGACCTTCAGATAGTCGTCGAGCAGCCCGATCAGCCCAAACCCAAGGGTAACCGCCAGCGCCGACAGCGTGTATAAGTCCCTCGGGGCAAACAGCAGGGTCGCAATAACCGCGGCCGCAGTAAAACCGACGCCCCCTCCGGTGGGGGTACCGGCCTTGGCCCGATGCGAGCTTGGCCCCTGATCTCTGATCCGCTGACCGAGCCCCCACCGACGGAAGGCCCAAGTGGCCGAACCCGTCAAGACCAGGCTGAGAGAGAAAGAGACTAACAGGACCTTCCAGAGGTCATTCATCGTCCAGTATCCGTCCCTTCAGACCCTCCACTATCTCCTCCATCTTGGCAGCGCGGGAGCCCTTGATTAGAACCACGTCCCCCGTCTGGATCAGGCCCGCCACGGTTTCAAGACAGCTCCAGTTGTCCTGGAAGCTGGCGATTCGGTCCGCAGGGAGGCCGGCAGCTAGGGCCCCCTCAGCGATCCCCAACGCCAGGCCCCCGACTGTGAACAGATAGTCGACGTCGAGCTCGGCGCAGAGCCGACCCACCTCACGATGTCTCTCGACGGCCTCCGCCCCCAGCTCCAGCATGGGCCCCAGGACGACGATCGTGCGCGATGAATGCATAGCGGCTACCGTCTTGAGGGCGGCCTTTGTAGATGTGGGGGAGGCGTTGTAGGCGTCGTTTACGAGGGTGATGCCCTTCCCTTCGATGACCTCCATCCTCATGCCCGTGGTATCGAACCGGCGCAAGCCCTCAACTATGTCCTCGAGCTCCAACTCGCAGAGATGGCCCACGGCGGCGGCCGCCAAAGCATTGTGGACCTGGTGCCGACCGGCCAGGGGGATCTTCGCCTGTCTCCGGCCTTCTCCGTCGATGTACAGGGTGAACTCCGTGCCATCCGCCCCCAGGATGCGGACGTCCGCGGCCCTAACCGGACAATCCGCTGAGAAGCCGAAGAAGACCACCTGCTTCCCTTCTGCCCTCAGCCGCGCGCCCAGCCCCCGCAAGGCCGGGTTGTCGTAGCTGAGCACGGCTACACCATCGGCCGGCAACGCCTCCACCAATTCGGCCTTGGCCTTCAGGATATTCTCCATGGAGCCCAGTAGCTCGAGATGGCTCTCCGTGACGGTGGTGATCACCCCTATGCGGGGGCGGGCGATTTCGGCCAGGCGAGCGATCTGCCCCATCCCCCGCATGGCCATCTCCAGGACGGCCATGCTATGTCCGGCCCGCAATCTGAACAGGGTGAGGGGCAGGCCGATCTCCGTGTTGTAGTTCCCCTCGGTCTTCAACACCGAGAAGTGTACTCCCAGGACACCGGCGATCATGTCCTTGGTGGTGGTCTTCCCGACGCTCCCCGTTACTCCCACGACCGTGACCGGAAACCTCGACCTGTACCAAGCGGCCAGGTCACCGAGGGCCCTCGTGGTATCTTCCACGAGCACAAGCGGCAGGTCGGTCGTCAGATCCCGGCGACTGACAAGGGCCGCCACGGCTCCCCGGTCCCTGGCTTGGGGCAAGAACTGGTGGCCATCGACCCTCTCTCCAGGCAGGGCTACGAAGAGGTCCCCGCGGAGGACCAGCCTGGAATCCACGCTCACTCCGCCGATGATGGGGTTTCCACCCCCCAATATCTCTCCGCCGGTCGCCTCGGCGACCTCTCGAAGTGTAAACAGGACTTCCACTCAGACCAACCCCGTCCGTCTTCTTAAGGCCTCCCGGGCCGCCTCTCTGTCGTCAAAGGGCACTACCCTGTCCCGGAAGATCTGATAGGTCTCATGTCCCTTGCCGGCTATGATAACAACGTCGTCGCGCTCAGCCATCTCTATGGCCTGGTTTATGGCTGCCCGACGGTCCAGAATAATGGAATAGGGTGCGGCATCCGCCCCCAGCCCCCGAATACCCTCCACGATGTCCTCCGCTATGCTGGCCGGGTCTTCGCTGCGCGGGTTATCAGAGGTGACGATCACCTCATCGGCCAGCGTCGCCGCTATTCTGCCCATAATGGGCCGCTTGCCCCGGTCCCGGTCCCCACCGCAGCCGAAGACGCAGATGATACGGCCCCTGGCGAACTCCTTGGCCGTATTGAGGATATTCTCAAGCCCATCAGGGGTGTGGGCGTAATCGACGATAACGGCGAACTCCTGTCCCCCGTCCACCAACTGAAAACGACCCTGTACCTGCCTGGCCCCCTCCAGGGCGCGCGCACAGACCTCCGCGGGCACCCCCAGGATGAGCCCGGCACCGAGGGCCGCCAGCGCGTTATAGACGTTGAACCGCCCGGTGAGACGAAGGTTAATTCGCTCGCGCGAGCCCCCGGGCAAAACGGCCGTGAACTGAGAGCCGTCGGCGGCGACCGATATGTCCTCAGCCCTGAGAGACGCCTCAGGAGAAATCCCGAACCCCAGCACGGGAACCTGTACCCCTCGAGCTATTACCCGGCCGCTCGGGTCGTCCCAGTTGAGGACCGCCCCGCTCGGCCCGGCCTTCCGTTCACCGTAGTAGGTGCTCCCAAGCCCGGTAAACAGCTTCTCCTTGGCCTCACGGTACCGTTCGAAGGTGCCATGAAAGTCCAGGTGGTCTTGGGTTATGTTCGTCAAGATTCCGACGTCGAACTCACAACCTGCTACCCTATGAAGCTCCAAGGCGTGTGAGGAGACCTCCAGGACGGCGTACTCGCAGCCCGCGTCCACCATCCTGCGAAGAAGCCGTTGCAGGTCCAGCGCCTCCGGCGTGGTTCGCTCTACCGGCAGAGCCTCATCCCCGATGAGGACGTGTACCGTCCCGATTAGGCCCACCTTGTAACCGGCGCCCTCCAGTACAGCCTTTACCAAGTGTGTCGTGGTGGTCTTGCCGTTGGTCCCAGTAACCCCGACCACCCCCAACTTCTTCGAGGGGTGCCCGTAAAAGCTCGCCGCCACCAGGCCTAACGCCCGACGGGTGCTTGGGACCACCACCTTCGGGACATCACGGGGCACGTCTACCTCCCTCTCCACCATCACTGCAACAGCGCCGCGGCGTACGGCGTCCCCCGCGAAATCGTGCCCGTCATGGACGAAGCCCTTGATGGCCACGAACAGGTCCCCGGGCCTAACTTCCCTGGAATCGTACGCCAGGCCCCTTACATCAACATCATGGCCTAGGATGCGCTTCTCCCCCACGATGTCGACAAGGACAGATAACCTCATCGACGATGCCTCCATTTGTCAATTCATTTATAGTTTGGCGCAAAAGGAAAATTCTAACCCCCACGCCATCGTGCCTACTCTACCATTCGCCGTCCGGTCCGCTCTACCTGTCAGCCGGGGGCTGGAACTCTACGCGTATCGTGGTCGCCGGCGGCACCCTCTCCCCCGCCTCGGGGTATTGGTTCACCGCTATGCCGCTTCCCACCACTTCAAGCCGCAGGCCGAGGGCTCCAAGAACCGCGGCAACCTCCCGCATTGACTTACCGATCAGCTCTGGCACCGTTACCATGGCGTTGTCAGAGGGCGACGCGGACCTGACCGAGGTGCTCAGGACGACCTTCGTACCCCGGACCACCGCCGCGCCGGCGGGCGGGACCTGATCCACCACCACGCCCCCACCCCCCCTCACGTCCACGCCTAGGCCCTGACGCCTGAGCTCCATGGTAGCGTCCTCGACTGAGAGGTTGATGACGAGCGGAACCTTGACCAGGGGTTCTTCGCTCGCCCGCTCTTCGGCCGTGGAGGCGTCGGGCGGCACGTCCAGGTATCTCATCGTATCCCTGATTATCGCCGCCACCGCGGGCGCCGCGACTTGGCCGCCGTAATAGGTCCCCTTGGGCTCGTCGATCATCACCAGCACAGCTATTCTAGGGTCGGAGGCCGGCGCTATCCCCACGAAGGAGGAGAGGTACCTTCCCCTCTCATATCCCCCGGCGACCACCTTTTGGGCCGTGCCCGTCTTCCCCGCCACGGTGTACCCCTCAACCCGCGCGTTCCTGCCCGTTCCCTCTTCCACCACGGCCACCATGGCCTGCAGCACCTCTCGTGCCGTTTTCTCCGATACCACCTGTCGAAGCGGCGTGGGGGAGAAGGTCTGGAGCACCTCTCCTTCCGGGCCGAGGAGCTGCTTGACCAGGTAGGGCTTCATCAGGACACCGTCGTTGGCCAGGGCCGCGATGGCGGATAATAGTTGTAACGGGGTCATGGTCAGGGTCTGGCCGAACCCCATCACACCGAGGTCCAGGGGCCTCATTTGGGCGGGGGTCGGGACGCTCCCCTTCCCCTCCCCTGGAAAATCTATTCCCAGCCGATTGGTGAGGTTGAAGGCCTCGGCGTAGCGGAAAAAGCTCTCAGCGCCGAGGCGCAGGGCCAAGTTCGCCATGGCCACGTTACAGGATTGCTCGAGCGCACCCTCCAGGTCGAGGGTGCCGTGCGACTTCCAGCAGCTCACCGACACCCCGGTGATGACTATATTGCCAGGGCAATGGAAGGTGTCACCCCAACTGGCGACGCCTTCCTCCACCGCCATGGCTACGGTCAGCGGCTTGAAGGTTGACCCCGGCGGCAGGGCATCCGTAACGGCTAGGTTCCGCCGATTCTCGACCGGGTAGTCCTGATAGTGATTGGGGTCGTAATCCGGCCTGTTGGCCATGGCTAGGATCTCGCCCGTGCGAGGGTCCATCACTATGGCCACCCCGCGGAGGGCTTGATGCTCGATTACGGCCTTCTCTAGTTCTCGCTCCGTTATGAACTGGATGACCTCATCGATGGTCAGCACCAAGCTCTGGCCATCAACCGGGGGCACGTAACGGTGTACGGCCTGAGGGAGCTCCCTCCCACGGGCATCGTATTCTATAATGATCTTCCCCGGTGTACCGCGCAGCTCCTCATCATAGACCACCTCAACGCCCTCAAGCCCCTGGTTATCTATGCCGGCGATGCCCAGCACATGAGAGGCCAGGCTCCCCTTGGGATAGTAGCGTCTGCTCTCCTGGGTAAAGCCTATGCCCGGCAGATCGGCGGCCTGCAGCTCAGCGGCCACCTCCGGATCGATCTGCCGCTTAATCCATACAAAAGCCGCCCTTCGGGTCAGGCGGTCCAGCACCTTTCCGTAATCCATACCGAGGGTGGAGGCGAGCTTCGCCGCCGTGGCCTCGGCGTCCTCTATCTCCGCGGGAACGGCGAACACCGAGTCCACGTTCACGCTGATGGCCAGCTCACGGCCTCTACGGTCGAATATAGTGCCTCTACGCGCCTGGACCGGCATGCTCCGGGTACGGTCCTCCTCGGCTCGAGCCCTCAGCTCCTCGCCGAGGGCAACCTGAATCCACGCCAAGCGCATCACCAGTACGAGGACCGCCAAAAGGGTGGAGAAAAAGAGGAACAGGATCCTCCTTCTAAGGGCAACACCTGGTGGCGATGACACGGACTGACCCCCTCGTACTCTAGAGCCCTTTAACGTTGTGGCGACCGGGCTTCAGCGGTTCGTCCCCCCACGAACCACGTGACCACGAACTCGCTGAACCTATCGAGCATCCCCATATCGCCGGCCACGGTTGCGGGCGTCGCCGTCACAGGGATCAACTCGTCAAAGGACACCGACGGGACCGCTGCCACCAGGACTTCCCGCGAATCGGGGTGGACGAGACCGAGCCGCGCTCTGGCTATCTGCTCCAGTCTCTTTGGGTCGGAGAGCCTAGCTACCTGTAGCTTCAAATACTGGTTCGTGCTTTCCAGTTCGGCGAGTCGGGCCCTGGCCGCGGCCAGTTCATAACCCTTGTCGGCGATCGCCGCATACCTGGCGGATATTAACAGGGCCAGAGCCACTAACACCAGGGCACATGCCACCGTCAGGCCATAGGGGTGACTGGACGCCACCCTCTGCCGACGACTTCCTGGACCCGAACCCCAATGTTTTCGCCCTCTGGCCATTAACACCTTATTCGTCCTCCTCTCTGGGTAGAACTGGCGTGCCCTTCTCGAACACCCTCAACCGCGCGCTACGTGCCCGAGGATTGTCGCCCACGTCCTCGACGGACGCCAAGACCGGCTTACGCGTCAACACCCGGCCACGTCGGCGCGCACCGCATTTGCATTCGGGCAGCCCGGGCGGACACTCGCACCGGCCCGCCATGTCGCTAAAGGTCCTTTTTACTATGCGGTCCTCAAGCGAGTGGAAGGAAATAACGCATATGCGTCCGCCAACTGTGAGGAGCTGTTCGGCCTGCCGCAGCGAACCCTCGATGGGATCGAGCTCGCGATTTACGGCGATCCTGAGGGCCTGAAAGGTTCTCCTGGCCGGGTGGGGCCCCTTCCGTCTCGCCCCTGCCGGTATGGCCGCCTTTATGACCTCGACGAGCTCCCCCGTCGTGTTTATGGGGGCTTTCTCCCTGGCGCGGACGATGAAGGCTGCGATCCGCGAGGCCCATCTCTCCTCGCCGTAAGTCCTGATGATCCACGCCAGCTCGTCCTCGGGCAGTTCATTGACGAGCTCCCAGGCGGTAATGTCCTGGTCTCGGTCCATCCTCATGTCCAGGCGCCCTTCCTGCCAGTAGCTGAAACCCCGTTCGGGCTCGTCCAATTGGTAGGAGGACACGCCCAGGTCGTAGAGAAAACCATCCACCCGCTCAAGTCCCAGGCTCCCCAAGAGGTCTCTCAGGTCGCCGTAGTTGCCGTGGATAAGATGAACCTCCGCCCTTGCTCCGGCCAGCCTCTCTCGCGCGAACCTCAATATCTCAGCGTCCCGATCTATCCCCACGAACCGACCCTTCGCCCCTAGAGTTCGCACGATCGCCTCCGCGTGCCCCCCAGACCCCACCGTGCAATCAACGTACGTGCCGTCAGCACGGGGCCTCAGGTACTCCATGACCTCCTTTAGCAACACGGGCTTGTGGGGGTAGAGGCTCAAAGGTCACCACCTCAAATGCCGAGATCCACGATTTTCTCCGCCAGCGCCTCGGGTGAAAGCTGCGTGGAGTACTCCTCCCATCTCTCCCTGCTCCAGATCTCTACCCTGGTTATAACCCCGATCACGACCACATCTTTTTCGAGTCTCGCGTACTCCCGCAGCGAGTTCGGTATTAATATGCGCCCCTGCCTATCGAAAGTGCATTCTGTCGCCCCGGAGGCGAAGAACCGAACGAAGGCCCGTGCATCTGGCTTCGTGAGCTGTAGGCCGCGCAACCGCTCCTCGAAGACCCGCCACTCACCCTCTGGGAAGACGAACAAGCAGTTGTCCAAGCCCTTGCTGATCACGAACTTCTCGCCCAGGGCCTGGCGAAACTTGGCCGGGATGATTACGCGGCCCTTGTCGTCAATGCAGTGTTGGAATTCCCCGCGGAACATGGGCCTCACTCTCCCCGACCCACCACTGCTCGTCCATCCTTCCCCACTTATCCCCACAATCCCCCACCCGTGCCCTATAGGTATTCTCTACCCCAGAGGCAATTCCTTCCGCGCTCCCGGAAAAAACAAAAAAAATAGCCCTTTTCTTCCTCAAGGACTAGAGAAGGATAATCTTAATGAAGGGAGCGTCTCATACCTCTACTCACGGCCCATAACCCCGAGCGGAAACGGACCGTGGCTCCGCAGACAGGGGAACTCTCCCTTGATAGGAAGCATGACCGGCAGAACTAAGTCACCTCAGGCCCTCACAAGGGTCAGCTCCGGCCTCGCCAGCACCCCCCTCTTCCAAATCACCATGGCGCCGCACTTCGGGCACCTCACCTGCTCGCCCTCCTCGTACTGTTCCTGAAGACCCTGAGACCCGCATTGATGACAGACATACTCGACCGCCATCGGGATCTTTTCCATCAAGCAGCCTCCTTAGGTAATTCTCACTGGGGGCCATACGCAATTCCCTTATAGAGATTATTCTCGCGCTTGAAACTAATACCCTGCAAGTTCTCTAATTATTTTAATTTCCCAGTACACTAGAAGAAGATAGCAGCCTCTCCACGCCGCCCAGAAAGACCGTAGAACTGCCGAGGGAATGGGCGTGTAGGCTCGAGGCCGGCCATAATCCAACTTGCCTTCACAAATCCACGGCGACCGCCGCGGGCTTCAACCCCTCATCAACCAATCGTTGGAGGGGCGTCCTTTGATCAAGTCGGCCATGGTCCACCGGCTCCCACACAGCAAGTCCCTGACTTCCCCCTGAAATTCCCTGGGGTCCCGGGGAGCGTGGGTCCCCATGACCAGCTCGATGTCCGGGTATGCCTGCCGGATAAGCCTGGCGTACTTCTCCTTGAAGGGACAAAGGGCGGTCATACAGAAGGAGAAGTGAATGGCATCTACTCGAAAAGCGGCAATGGATCTCACCCGGCGTAGGAGCTTTTCGGCGGCACCGACCGTAGGGCAACCGGCACAGTTAATGATGCCGATGAGGTCCAGCCTCTCCTCCCTAGGATAGTCAGCGAAGAACCCCTTCCGTTTTCGCAGGTCCCCCAGACACACAACCGCGGCGCAGTCCAGGTCCTGGGTACAATTGGAACAGGTGATGATCCCGATCCTTGTCATGACACGTCACTCCCACAAGATACTCTTCAACTCGGCGCTCTCACTGGGCCTCACTAACCGCCATGCTGGCCTCGGAGCCCTCACCTGTCTCAATTGGGGACAGAAGGCCCTTCCGGGCAAATTCCCCTCTTCCTCGTGGTCTCACGACCCTCCCGCCTAGCGACGACGGGCCTCGGCGGCCGTGGGATGAGCTGGCCGTGAGGAACGGCGGCTCTGCACCTGGGCCTAGTTACCCCAGTCATAAACGTCAGGGCTGATGCCATGGGGAATCCCGGCATCAGCCACTTATCCGACGCACCCCGTTCAAGGACGTACTTCACCCCACAAGAGGGTTCTACAGCGCTCTAACTTATCCGCCCACGGTCTCACCGAACCCGTGCTCCCGCGCCGCCCTCCTAACCTTGTCAGCCGGCAGTATAGACTCGACTTTCGCCGGAACGAGACCATGGGGCATGAAGAGAACCACCAAGATGATGACCAGCCCCATAAGGGTATACTCCAGCCACATCGGGTCTATTCCCCACGCCATGAGAAACCCGAAGAGGCTGCTTCTATAGGTGATAATCAGGGTCCTGGCCACTGTCAACATCAGCACCCCTAACACTACGCCCCTGTTGCTCCCGATGCCGCCGAGCATCATGTAGGCCCAGGGCCAGAAGGTCCAGGTGAGCCTGGTGAACCCGATCGCCGTAGTGGTACCCGCGTAGATTACGTACAGCGCTCCACCGATGGCGGCCAAGGCGGAGCCGATCATGAGGCTCTGGGTCCTGATCTTGACGATATCCTTGCCGCAAACAGCCGCGGCCAGATCACAATCCCGCACCATGTGCAGGGTCCTGCCGAAGGGCGACTTGGTGAGCCTCTCCAGGTACAGATATACCAAGAGGGCCACGATAATAGCCACTATGACCACGACCTCGAACCTGGAGCCCCACACAACCCGGAAGGGGTCCGGGACGAAGACCGCTGTCGTTCCGCCCACCAGCGGCTCCCAGTTGTGTCCAATCCACATGAAGAAATCCCCGAAGGCCAGAAGGGAGATACCGAGGTAGGCCTCCTTGAGCCTTATCGCCGGCCTCGAGGTGAGCCATCCCACCGCCGCGCCAGCCACCGCTGCGAGGAGGAAGCAGAAGAGCAGAAAGCCGATGGACAGAGGAAGGCTCGAAGCCAGGAGATCGCTGAGCTCCGGTACCACCTTGTAGTTTACCGCGTCGTCGGCGTAGGACGCCCCGTAGGGCAGGCCCTTGAAGAAGGCGAGCAGCCTGCCGGGCACCGCGCCCACGACGAAAGCTCCCGCTATAACGGCGAGCACTCGACCGAACTGGGAGATGCCGGTATGCCCTACCTCCAGGTTCAAGCTCAGCGTCACTATAGTGAAGACCGCCGCATCAATGAGTATCGTCAGCACCAGGGGAAGGCCACGGAAGAGCATGATCACTGTCAGGACAGCAACCATGGCGAGGCCGATGATCACGTCGTTCCTCTGCCAGATGCTCTCGTCTCGTGACACAGGCCTATCGGCGCCACTCATGCCCCAACACCTCTCCTTCTCAGTCCTCTGAGCCTACTCACCATCGGGGCCCAGGCTCCAGCCAGGCCCTGCGGGAAGGCTATGAGCGTTATGGCCATTATGAGGAGGGGTATGGCCATCCTGTAACCAAGAACCCATGAACCGGCCTGGGCCGCGAGGAAGTAAACCCCGGCGTATTCAGCAAGTCCAACGACGAAGCCCCCCAGGATGCCGCCGTAAAGGCTGTGCAGGCCGCCGAGTATGGCTCCGGCGAACATGAAGGGTATGGTGGTCATGCCCAGGACTGGAGTGCCTGTCATGGCCATGGCCATGAACGCTCCCCCTAGGGAAGCCATCCCACCGCCAATGATCCAGGACATCATGTACACCCAGTCGGAGTTAATTCCGGAGGCCCCAGCCAGCAGCGAGTTCTCGATGGTAGCCCTCATGGCGGTCCCGAACTTGGTCCTCGTTATGAACAGGTGCAGCAAAGTGAGCACAGCCACGGCCGTGAGGGGCAGGATGATGGACGCCCCGCTGGTACCGAAGAGCTCGATGTCGAAGACGCTCATAGTGACCCTTCTGGGGAAGAGCTTCAGGCTATAGGTGAGGTAATCACAATACATCTGAATGAAGGATAGCAACACCAGGTCGTAACCGAGGGTCGACATCATTAGAGTGATAGTGTTGGCTTGACGATACAGAAGGAGCCTATTTAAGGCCAAGTAACATATAACCCCTAAGAGAGCGCCGAAGAGAAAGGCCAACGGGAGCCACCTGTACGGGGTGCCCCCGTACAACACAGTGCCGGTGTAGACCACGTAAAAACCCCACGTAGCCATGCTAGCATGGGCGAAGTTAAAGGTCCGCGTTGTGATGTACAGCAGAGTTATCCCGCCAGCCGTCAGGGATAATCCGCTGGCATATACCAGGCCGCTCGCCAACCAAGCTGGCATCATCAATTTCCCCTCCAAGCGTTAGTGCGTCGATGTCCCATGGATTCGCGGTCAGGCCTCCTTGATTCCCAGGTACAGCCTCGCGAGCTCTGGGTCGTTAAGCAGATCAGCTGCTTTACCCTCATACCGTATATCACCGCTCACGAGGAGGTAGGCCGTGTCACCTATCTCCAGAGCCCTCTTGGCCATCTGCTCCACCAGGAGGATCGTTATCCCGAGCTCATCCCTGAGTCTGGCGACCTCGGCGATGACCCTCTTGGCTATAATCGGAGCGAGGTCGGTGCTCAACTCGTCCAATAGCATGAGCTTCGGCTTTCTCATCAGGCCCATGCCTATGGCCAGCATCCGCCTTTCCCCGCCGCTCAAGGTACCTGCCTTCCGGTGGAGGAATTTCTTCAGGACCGGGAACATATCGGTCACCTGGGCGGCCTTGTCCTTGACCTCACCTGAGCTCAGCATATAGCCCGCCATGTGCAGGTTCTCCATGACGGTGAGGTCCGCGAAGACGTTGCCCATCTGTGGGACGTAAGATATGCCCATCCGCGCGGCCCTATAGGGGAGTATCCCCTGGATGTTGGCGCCTTCGAACACCACGTCGCCGGAGAACACCGTCGCGTTCCCCATGATGCTATTTAAAAGGGTCGTCTTGCCGGCGCCGTTCGGGCCGACGACGACGGTAATCCCCTTGGCGGGGACCTCCAAAGAGACGTCGAATAACACCTGCAGCTTTCCGTATCCGGCGTTAAGGTTGCGTACGCTTAACATGCTTCATCCCGTCCTATATAGACCTCAATGACCTTGGGGTCGTTGAGTACGCTGTCAGGGGAACCGTGGGATATGACGGAGCCCCTGTCCATGGCATACATGTAATCAGCGAAGGGGGCCACTATGTCTATCCTGTGCTCCACCACGAGGAAGGTGATCCCCTCTTTCTTGAGCTCGGTGAGGTGGGCTAGGATGTCGCCCGCACGGGCAGGGTCGACGCCGCCTATGGGCTCATCCAGCGCGATGAGCGTCGCCCCCGAAGCCAAGCCCCTGGCGACCTCGAGCATCTTCAACTGAGCCGCCCCGAGGCTGGCGCTCGGCATGTTCCAATGCCTCTCGAGCCCCACCTTCTCCAGGATGGCGAGGGCCTTTTCCATGTGCTCTTCCTCGCGCCGGATCCAAGAGCCCTTGATTATGGCGCGGAACGGGTCCTCGCCGGGGCTCCTCATGGCGCCCAGGACGTTATCGAGGACCGTCAGCTCCGTGAAGGGCATGGGTATCTGGAAGCTTCTCACGAACCCGAGCTCGTAGATCTGGTGCGGCTCAAGACCGGTTATGTCCTGGCCCTTAAACAGCACCTTCCCCGAATCCGGCTTCAGAACTCCGGTACATAGGTTCAGGAGGGTGGTCTTGCCGCTTCCGTTGGGCCCAATGAGCAGCGTGAGGGTGTTCTCGCGCACCTCCAGGCTGACCTCGTTGACGGCTACAAGTCCCCCGAAGGCCTTGATCAGCCGCTCTGTTGCGAGCAAGGTCTTCAACGTTTTCACCATCCTAAAAGAGGGGGTTGGGGGCAACCCCAACCCCCTCCCTCGTGTCGCTGAATTACTTGTAGATCTCCCTGAACCAGTCGATGCTGTCGCTCGCGCCACGCCAAACGCCGACCTTCTCCCACTCCAGGCTGTCGTTGATCACCCAGAGGTCGTAATCGGCGAAGGCCCTGTCCCCGTTCTCATTCAGCACGATGTGGCCGCTGGCACCGTAGAGCTTGGTGTGCTCGTCGGTCACGCGGGGCAGTATCTCCTTGATCTTCTCGGCATCATAACCAACCTCGTCTATGGCGAGGGCAAGGGCCCAAACCTGGTCGTAGGTGTTGTAGGAGTAGGCGTCCGTCTCCCGGCCCAGGACCTTGAAGACGTGGCCTCTCACGTAGTCGAAGAGGGGGTACTTGGACAGACCCGGGGTAAAGAAGGTGTTGATGAGCTTCGTGTTGGCGGCGAACTGGGCGCCGACCGGGTGCTCCTTCAGCGCCTCGGAAAGCGCGCTGCCGTCGCTACCGAACCACAGGAGCTCCTCCAGCAGCGGGTACTTGCTAGCGGCCTCCATATAAGGCGCTATCTCCTCAAAGGCAATGATGACGATTCCGATCTCATCCTTGGAAACCCCGCTATCGATGAGCTCCTGGACATAGTCGTTCAGGAGAGCCGCCTCTTTCGGGAAGTCCTCCAAGCCGGGGTCATATCTCAGGCTCTTCTCGAAGACCTGGCCGCCCAGCTTCTTGAAGGACTCCTCGGCGGCCTTCTGCAGGCCGTCCCCCCACGTGTCTCCACGCCAGGTGAATATCACGTGCCGGACGCCAGCGTCCCACAGGACCCGTGCTATAGCCGGACCCTGGATGAAGTCGTCCGGACAGAAGCGGAAGAGGTAGTCGTCCGGGATCGACAGAGCGGGGGATGTCGACGACGGCGAGATGAACAAGATCTTGTTGGCGTTCGCGAAGGTCAGGAGCTCCTTAGCCTCGCCGCTTGCCTGGGGGCCGACGAACAGCGTCACCCCGGAGCCGTACCAGGCCTTCATCTTAGCGAGGGCCGTGGGGCCGTCGGTGGCCGTGTCCTCGATCTTGAGCTCCAGCCTCCAGTCCTTCCCCTCCCTCTCCAGCCAGGCGTTCACATCGGCTGCGGCCAGAAGGGCGGTTTCCTTGCTGTTCTCACCGAAAGTGCTCAGGGCACCGGTCAAGGGCAACAACGCGACGATGGTGTGCGTCTCATACGCCTGTTGTTGCTCACCCGGGGCAACAGCCGGCCTCGCACCTCCAATCCCATAACCGATAAGAACGCCCACAACCAACGTTACCAAAACAGCAATGACCAGCGTTCTACTCATTCAAGGGCCTCCTTTCATGAAAATAATAAATACATCCTATCCTCCTGCCCGTCTTTTTTGTCCGTAAGCATTAAATATTAATACTATTTGTTTCTTATGGTGTTTTTACCACACCAATTAAGCAATTGTCAAGGATAGTATGTCGTTCCCGAAGTCTCAGGTTCTGGAAAAAACAGAACAAGCAAATTAGAGGAAGTCAGCGACCGAAGGCAACGGTGACGTAAGGACCCTTTTCGTGATTACCGGCCCGTACTCTTCGCTGCCGTAAAACGGTACGCGCTCTTTTTGCGACGGGAAATGGAAGCTGAATTAGTCTGAACCGCTGTCCCCGACGGTAACCTGGGGGTTTGATGTCCCTCGGAGCCTAAGATCCCCGTGCTTCGCAACAGGTGACGTACTTGAGACGAGCTCCGAGGATGCCCTCCTATTCGCTCAGCAGCTCGCTGCGGAAAGGCGAAGTTATGCCGAAACTAGCTGATCACCATCCGATTGAGAGACGCACGGGAAGGTCTGTGAAGAGATGAGGTTCAGGAAACCGTCCATGTCGAAGGGAGCACGCCAGGGACAGACTGTACGCGAGGTCACACCGTATACAAAATCAGGGTCGCGCCCCGCTAACTGGTACGGCATAGGTCGCTCTACCAGGGCAGAACATCATAGACCGACTATGGGCTACGTTTTGCACCCTCGGCACTCGCCTGCTTTTCCTTTGCATGCACTCTCCCAGCTGAATCGCTTGACTAGGTCGCTGACTTTGCTTTACAATATAAGACGTGCCGGAGGAGGTTGACTGCAGGTCGGCTTCTTCGCCGCGTGGGCGAGTAGCTCAGTTGGGAGAGCGCCAGAATCGCACTCTGGAGGTCGGGAGTTCGAATCTCCTCTCGTCCACACCGCTAGCACCTCAGCAGAGCGCTGAGGTGCTTGTCTTTGCGGGGTAGCAGGATAGGGCTTTACGTCCAACTATGGAGCTCAAAGTAAAGCCAAGGTCGGTAGGGCTTGAGAGCGAACTGTGCTCGATTGATTACTCGCGAATTTTCCTGAGCGAATTGTCCACGCCGAAGGCTACATGCACATTGGCCTTATAGCTCGTGATTCGGCCGTTCATTACGTCGGCGGTCAGGTTGCGGACCTCCACACCCCGAATGTGGTGTACAGTCTTGGCCGCCTCTCTCACCGCCACCTTTACGGCTTCATCCCAGCTCTCAGTTGACTCTCCGACCAGCTCTATAACGTTCGCCACCTTGAAATCCGTCACGATTCCGCCCCCCTTTCGGGTCTAGTCATGACCCGAAGGGCCCGACTTTATAACCCCCATAGGACCGCGATGACGATCGAGCTCACAACTAGGACGACGGTGGGCGGGAGCAGCAGGTGGTAAATACCACCAACCCTCGCTTTATAATACTCCCGGGTCAGGACCACACAGAGGTGAAGCGGGGACACGTAATAGCCGGCACAGCCGGCCATGAAGACCAAGAACACTCCGGGCACCAGCTGGTGGCTTTCAAGAAGTGGCGTGAGTACGGGCATAGTTATACCTATCGCCCCGAGATTGGTTCCCGTCACTACCCCCGTCACCGCTGGCATGGCAACGAGCAGGGCCAGCGTCGGGACTCGCAGATCCATCATATCGCCGGCGATGACCTGCACGACCCCGGATGCCTCTATAACCTCCCGGAAGACCATGACGCCGAGGACTGCGAACACCGGCTCGAACCTGAAATCTCGCACACCGTACTGGTGAATACGACGCGAGATCTCTCCGACCAGCGAAGATATGTCCACAGACGGGAGGTAATTCAGAAGGGCGACCAGGATACCTGCGCTCACCGCCAAGGGGAAGGGCAGCAATCCCGTCAGGGCCAGCAGCAGGGTCACCGAAATAGGGGCCGTGCACCTCAGGAAGCTCCCGAGGGCAGCGACCCTGTTGCCGCTAGACAAACCTCCTCGCCTCGCGCCTCTGAATAGTACATAGAAGGCGATCAGCCCGCTCAGCAAGACCGGTACTAGCCCAAGGCGTATCAATTCCGCCATAGGCACCCCAGTCACCCCTATTGTAAATATCAGCGTCGGGTACAAGGGGAAGACGGGGTAGAACAGGTGCCGAAAGACTACGTTGGCCGCGGCCCGCGCCTCAGGGTTAAGCCCAGCTTCCTCGCCTACCTCCGCGATCATAGGCGCAGACAGCACTGCGCCACCCGGAACGTTGAGCAGCCCAACGACGGCCGGGATCACCGCTATGACGAACCTTCGATCGGGCAGCAGGCCTAACAAGGACTCGATCATCACCTTTAGGCTGCCCGTCCCGCGCATGATCGAGCCCAATACCCAGACGAGACTGATAACCAACATGAGGTTCAGGGTACGCGCATCAAGGGCCGCCGCCAACAGATGCCTGAAGGTGGCCATCGGCCCCAGGCCGCCCAGCAGGCCCAAGATAACCGCTCCTGTGAACATGGCCCAGCCCAGCTGGACCCGTCTATTGATAAGGAACACTATTGTGCTGAAGGCTACGAGGAATGCTATCACCGCCTGCATCCTTCGCGCTTCCCCTCTCAGTGTCGCGATTAGCGGATGATCCTGTTCTCGGTTACTATCACATCGACACGCTTGTCGTGGGCGTCCCTGGGGAGCTGCGGTACCACCTGTAACTCGAAGGCGGGAGCTACGCTTACCGCGCTAGCGGATAGGCCGGTCAGGAACCTGTCGTAATAACCCCCCCCATATCCCAGTCGGTTTCGGTTCTCGTCATAGGCAACCCCGGGGACGATCACGAGGTCGATCTCCTGTGGATCGACCCGCGACTCCGACCTCGGCTCGAGGATCCCGTAGGCGCCTCTCTCTAGATCTTCCAAGTTATCCACCAGGCAAGCGTCAATTCGATGCTCGGCCTTTCTCACCTTTGGCAGGGCGATCTTAGCCCCTCTCTGTAACAAAGACCTGAGAAGAGGCAGGACGTCAACCTCGTTGCGAAAGGGGACGTAACCCAATACCAGGTCGGCATCGAAGATCACGGTCAAGGAGCTCATTCTACGGCAGATGATGCTGCTCAGCGAGGTCCACTCGTCGCGTCTTAGGGCCTCCCGCCTTTTGAGCACCTCCGCTCTAATGTCCTTCTTCTCCACTCGGCTCACACCAGTCCATCACAAGAAATTAGCAGGTGTTACCCTGCTATTCCCCGTCGGCTGCCCGATACCCTGTCGACGCAGCAACGTCTGTTATGTCTTTCTTGCAGTACGGGCAAATCCACTGTCCTTCATCAGTCGCCGAATACGAGTCCCTCTTGCAGTAAGGACAAGTTTTCTTGACCAACGTCCTCTCAACCTCCTAAGTTCTTGTTCTTCGCTCCGCTCAAACCCCCTCAGGCCACGGGAATAAGGAGCCTCAGCTAGTCGCTGACCTCCGAGAAGTAGATCACGCTCACCGTATCATCCAGCGATATATCCCTCTCGTATATCTTCCTTAACAGCTCCAGAGCATCCTCTGCGCGCTGCATATCGGGGTTCTCACCCTGCAGATCTTCCCGCGTCAGCTCCCGGAGCCTCTTAACCTCCACCCTGTCGATCACCGCGGTGAAGACCTTCTTCCTCTTCTTAAACCTGTCGCCGTAAGTAACCCACACCAGGTCCCCTTCGCGATATTTATCTCGTTTGTCGCCCAGCCGGATGGTGCACGACTTATTGCGGCAGACAAGTATGCCATGGTAGACTGATGAGTAAAAGTTGAGAGCTCTCACTAAATCCCCCCTCTCATGGCAGGAATTTCCCGTTAAAGTGGTATTCAACGGCGCCTTTAATTATCCTGCCTGATTTCGCTTTCAATCATTTTAACAGTGAGAGCAAGACCCCAGCTGCTACAGCCGACCCGATGACACCGGCCACGTTAGGCCCCATGGCGTGCATCAAGAGGAAGTTCCTGGGGTTCGCCTCCTGGCCCAGATGCTGTGCCAGCCTCGCTGCCTCGGGTACTGCCGACACCCCGGCCGCTCCGATCAGGGGATTTACCCTACCGCCCGTGAGACGGCACATCAACTTGCCCAGCAACACCCCCGATGCCGTACTAAGCACAAAGGCCGCCAGTCCCAGGGCGAGTATAGCGAGGAAGTCCCAGGTAAAGAAACGCTCCGCGCGGGCGCTCGCCCCTATGGTCAGCGCTAGGAAGATGTTCACTATGTTGATGAGCTCGTTGGAGGCCGTCTTGACCAGCCGATCGACCACACCGCTCTCGCGCATCAGGTTTCCGAGCATCAACATGCCCACCAGCGGCATGG
The DNA here is from genome assembly GCA_002375895.1 of Firmicutes bacterium UBA3576. Taxonomy (GTDB): domain Bacteria; phylum Bacillota; class Sulfobacillia; order UBA3569; family UBA3569; genus UBA3569. The sequence goes on along the minus strand of DFND01000010.1, from coordinate 6,278 downwards.
CCGGCGGCACCAACAGCCCGACGAGCACGGCCACGATTATCGGGAAGAGCAGTCGCTCCACCTTGGACACCGGCCGCAGCTGAGACATCATGATGGCGCGCTCCTCACGAGTGGTGAGGGCCTTGATAACAGGCGGCTGAATTAGGGGAATCAGCGCCAAGTACGAGTACGCCGCCACCGCAATCGGCCCCAGCAGCTGCGGCGCGAGTTTCGTGGTGAGGAAAATAGCGGTCGGCCCGTCGGCCCCTCCAATTATCCCTATGGCCCCGGCCTCCGCCGGCGAGAACCCTAACAACATAGCGCCGAAGAAACTGGTGAAGATGCCGAACTGCGCCCCGGCACCGAGTATTAACGTGGCTGGGTTCGCTATCAGGGGAGAGAAATCGGTCATGGCCCCTATGCCCAAGAAGATCAACGGCGGGTATATGGCCAGCCAGACCCCCTGGAACAAGTACCACAACAGCCCGCCCGGCATCCCCTCCGAAGGAGGCGCCATCAGGCCAGCTACCGGGATGTTGCCCAGAATAATCCCAAACCCGATGGGTATCAGGAGCAACGGCTCGTACTTCCTCACTATAGCAAGGTACAGCAGCACGACTCCAATAGTTAGCATCACGACATGCCCTGGTGTGAGGCTGAAGAATCCGGTGCTCTGAATGAACAGTACGACTTTGTCCAGGAACAATCCCGTCACCTACCCGATAACAACTAGTACATCATCTACGCTGACTGATTGGCCCTGCGAAACGGCTACCTCCCTAACCGTCCCCGCGATGGGTGCCGGTATCTCGTTCTCCATCTTCATCGCCTCAAGCACCACGAGCACATCGCCGGGTCGAACCTTCTGGCCCGGCTCTACCTTAACGTCCACAACCACTCCCGGAAGGGGCGCCTTGACAGCCTCCCCGCCCTCCGAGACGGCAGCTTCTTCCCGCTTCGCGGGAACCGCCGGCTTAGGAGCCTTCGCCTCCTTGGGGACAACCCCTTTCACCTGCTCGGCCGGCGCGGGGCGGGCCTCTCCAGCGTCTATCTCCTCCACTTCGACCTCGTATGTTTGCCCGTTGACGGTAACGCGAAACTTCTTCATTGCGCGTTCCTCCTCAGTGTGTGTTGATACGACTGTTCATGAGAGCATGTCTTCCCGCCTCGGCCCAGCTTCCACCATCCTCTCGGACGATCCGGCGTATCGCCGCAAGGGGGAACTCGCGGCCGCCGTAGTAACAGGTCAGGGCAGCCGCTATGGCAGCCACTACCTCAGGTGATATACTATCATCGTCCGCCGCCGCTACCTCCTGCGTGGGCTCAATTTCCTCCGGTGCGTACCGGTGCCATTGAGGCCTCCCCTCGAATTCGAGGGGAGACAGCCATTTGAGGACACGGATAATTATGGAGAGGACGAAGAGCGTGAAGAAGACGATGCCCATCCCGATGACCGTAGTCTGTAAAGCCACTCTAAAGTCCAGGTCCACTTCTCTCCCCCCACCAGATCTAGACCGGCATGTTGCCGTGCTTTCTGGCCGGCCGGGTCTCTCTCTTACAGCACATGGCCTCTAGGGCGTTAATCAACCTCGGTCGTGTCTCCCTCGGATCGAGTACGGTGTCTACATAGCCCCTCCGTGCGGCCACGTAAGGATTGGCGAACCTCCTCCTATACTCCGCCACCTTCTCCGCCCTGACAGCTGCCGGATCCTCGGACTCGGCGATCTCCTTCCGGAATATGATATTCGCCGCCCCCTCAGGGCCCATCACCGCGATCTCAGCCGTAGGCCAGGCGAAGACCTGATCCGCTCCGAGGCTCCGGGCGCACATGGCGATATAGGCGCCGCCGTAGGCCTTCCTCAGGATCACGGTCAGCTTCGGCACCGTAGCCTCGGAGTACGCATAGAGCACCTTCGCGCCGTGGCGAATAATCCCACCGTATTCCTGTGCCGTACCCGGTAGGTAGCCGGGGGTATCCACCCAGGTTATCAGTGGGATGTTGAAGGCGTCACAGAACCTCACGAACCGAGCGATCTTATCGGAGGCGTTGATGTCCAGGCAGCCGGCCAGGATCCTGGGCTGATTGGCGACCACGCCTACCACATGGCCGCCCAATCGCCCGAAACCAACCACGGCATTCTGAGCGTACATCTCCTGGACTTCAAGGAAGTCTCCGTCATCGAGGACCGGGATGAAGGCGTCCCTCACGTCGTAAGGCTTGTTGGGGTCCTCCGGAATCACCTCCAAGAGCGACTCCTCCATGCGGTCATGAGGATCTGTGTCAGGCCCACGAGGCGGCTCCGCCATGTTGTTGGCCGGCAAAAAGGAAAGAAGCCTCTTGATCTGGGCCAGACAGTCCTCCTCGTCAACGGCATAAAAGTGCGCCACACCCGAGGTCCTGTTGTGAGTACTGGCCCCACCCAAGGCCTCCAGGCTCACGTCCTCCCCCGTGACGGCCTTTATAACCTGCGGCCCCGTGATGAACATCTGGCTCGTCTTATCCACCATGAACACGAAGTCCGTCAGCGCGGGTGAGTACACCGCACCCCCAGCACACGGCCCCATGATGGCCGTTATCTGAGGGATCACCCCCGACGACAGGGTGTTCCGGTAAAATATCTTGCCGTAACCGTCCAGGGCATCTATGCCCTCCTGAATCCTGGCGCCCCCCGAATCGTTGAGCCCTACCAGGGGAGCCCCGGTCTTCAAGGCCAAGTCCATCACCTTACAGATCTTCGCCGCATGCATCTCACCCAAAGTTCCACCTATGACGGTAAAATCCTGGGCGAAGGCGTAGACCAGCCTGCCATCTACCGTCCCGTACCCCGTGACTACGCCCTCCCCGGGGGCGCTGACCCGGTCCATACCGAAATCGGTACATCGATGCTCGACGAAGGTCTCCAGTTCCATGAAGCTATCGGGGTCGAACAGCTTCGCGAGACGCTCCCGAGCCGTCAACTTGCCCTTGGCGTGTTGCTTTTTCACCCGCTCCGGCCCGCCGCCGGCGACCACTTGAGCCTTTCGATGTTGGAGTTCCCTTAACCTCTCCTCGATGCCCAACTCACTGCCCCCCTCTGTGACTTCTACGTTAGCACTCTACGATGCTTCGACCAGTTCGATGAGCACGCCATTCGTCGACGCGGGATGTAGAAAGGCTATGCGAGTTCCGTGCGCTCCCCGACGGGGGGTCTCGTCTATGAGCTTTACCTTCGCGTCACGGGCCCTGTCCAGGGCAGCCTCGACATCCTCAACCCGGAAGGCCACGTGGTGTAGCCCCTCTCCCCTCTTCTCGATAAACCTGCCCACCGGCCCGCTGGGATCCGTAGGCTCGAGAAGTTCCACCTTGCTCTCGCCCACCGGCAGCATCGCTACTCTGACCTTCTGGGAAGGAATCTCCTCGATCCCACTCGCGGTTATCCCGAGAACCCTCTCGTAGAAGGAAAGCGCCTCCTCTATGCTCTGAACCGCTACTCCTAGATGGTCGATCTTCACTCGGAACCCCTCCTCACACAGTCTGCTGGGGCCGATACTCCCCGAACACCTTCCTGAACACATCGCATATTTCGCCCAGGGTAGCATAGGCCTTGACGGCCTCCAGGACGTAGGGGACGACGTTATCTCCACCCCGTGCCGCTCCCTCCAGGGCGTGAAGCCTCCGCCTCACCTCGGCTCCGTCCCGCCTCTCCCGCAGACGAGCTAGCCTCTCGCATTGTCTCTCTCCGATGGCCGGGTCCACCCTCAGGAGCTTAACCTTATGGCGTCCCTCCTCGGTGAAGGCGTTGACGCCCACCACCGTCCTTCGCCCAGCCTCTATATCTCTCTGGTATTGATAGGCGCTCTCCTGGATCTCCCGCTGGATGTAGCCCCGCTCTATAGCCCGAACGGCCCCGCCCATCTGGTCAATTCGCTCGATGTAGGCCTGGGCCTCAGCCTCCAGCCGGTCCGTCAGGTTCTCGACGAAATAAGAGCCCCCCAGAGGATCGATGGTGGAGGCCACGCCGCTCTCGTAGGCTATAATCTGCTGCGTCCTGAGAGCGATCCTCACCGATTCCTCAGTGGGGAGCGCCAGCGCCTCATCGTAGGAATTGGTGTGCAAGGATTGCGTTCCGCCGAGCACCGCCGCAAGAGCCTGGAGGGCTACCCTCACGATGTTGTTCTCAGGCTGTTGAGCGGTAAGGGTGGAACCGCCCGTCTGGGTGTGGAACCGCAGGCGACACGATCTATCGCTGGCACCGAACCGCTCCCTCATGATCCGGGCCCAGAGCCTCCTGGCCGCGCGGAATTTGGCGACCTCCTCCAAGAAATCCAAGTGAGAGTTGAAGAAGAAGGACAGCCTGGGGGCGAAATCATCCACGTCGAGGCCCGCGTCAATGGCGGCTTGGACGTAGGCTATGCCGTTGGCCAAGGTGAAGGCGATCTCCTGTGCCGCCGTCGACCCGGCTTCCCTGATATGATACCCGCTGATGCTGATGGTGTTCCAGCCAGGGAGATGTTCTGAACAGTATCGGAAGACATCTGTGATCAGCCTCATAGAGGGCTGGGGTGGGAAGATGTAATTTCCCCTGGCCACGTACTCCTTGAGGATGTCGTTCTGAATAGTCCCCGAGAGGGCCCCCGGCTCTACGCCCTGTTTCTCGGCCAGGGCTACGTACATGGCCAGGAGGACCACAGCCGGCGCGTTAATGGTCATAGACGTGCTGACCTTGTCCAACGGGATGCCGTCGAACAGGACCTCCATATCCTCCAGCGAGTCGATAGCCACGCCGACCCTTCCGACCTCACCCTCGGCCGCTGGATGATCCGAGTCATATCCCAGCTGGGTAGGAAGGTCGAAGGCGATGCTCAATCCCGTCTGTCCTTGTTCCAAGAGGAAGTGAAACCTCGCATTGGTCTCCTCGGCCGTGCCGAACCCCGCGTACTGACGCATGGTCCAGAGCCGGCCACGGTACATGGTAGGCTGAACGCCCCGGACGTAAGGATACTCGCCGGGGAAGCCCAAGGCCGACAGATAATCGTCCCTGACGTCCAGCGGGGTGTAGAGGCGCTGGACCTCTAACCCCGAGATAGTCGTGAAAACGTCCTCCCGTTCCGGATACCTCCTGAGAACCTTAGCGGCTACCTCGTCCTCCCAGATTCGGAACCTCTCCTTGAGCCTGTCATCACGGGACATGTCGGGCCCCTCCCGTTTGAATTTGCGCCTCATCTAGCTCAGGTTTCGCTGCAATATCTCTTCTAGTCGCGTTGGTCTTTTCCTTCAAGGGTGAACCGGGGTCTTAGCACCTCTGGCTAACCTTTAGCCTTTCCCGACCGGGCGCGCGGTCAACCCCGGCTCAGCTGAAGGAAAAGCAGCCACCAGGTCGAAAAGGGTAGATGACAGCGGAATATTCTGGAGGCATGATATGTCTCGTGACTCGTTGAGAAACGCGCAGGTCAACCTATTGGTAGAAAGGGACGGGCGGAGACATCACTACACCTCCCGTGTGATAGATGTACAAGGTCATGAAATGTTGCTGTCCCTCCCCTACGTTGACGGCAGGGCAGTCCTGCTGAAGGTCGGTGATCCCCTGGAGGTAATCTTGCCGGAGGGTGGTGGCCGAAACCTGAAGGGGACGGTGGTGAGGCGACGTACCAAGCCCATCCCCTCCGTAGTGGTACACCTGACCGCAGTTCCGGGTGGCCTGACCGGTGGAAAGGGGTGCACCACCTACGCCGTGGCCAGCGGCAAAGGAGGCGTCGGGAAGACGGTCCTGGCCGTCAACCTCGCCCTGGCCCTCTCCGCGCAAGGCAAGAAGGTCATCCTGGTTGACGCCGACCTGGGGACGGCAGATGTGGCGGTCTTCCTTCGCCTGGACAGCAAGTACAACCTCGCGGACGTCGTATGCGGGGAGAGGGATATCGCCGAGACACTCACCCAAGGTCCCCAGGGAATCGAAGTGGTCCCCGGCGGCTCGGGAACAGTGGAGCTCGCAAGTCTGAGCGAATGGCAGTTCGGCAAGCTGCTGACATCGCTGGCCTATCTCGAGAGGCTGGCCGAGGTCATGATCATAGATACGGGCGCAGGTGTGTCGCAAAACGTCACTAATTTTCTCCTCACCGCTGACAATATCATCGTGGTGACCACGCCGGAGCCCCCGGCCCTTCTGGACGCCTATGCTCTCGTTAAGGCCGTATACGTGGCCGGGAGAAGGGACGGAATGGGGCTGGTGGTAAACCGAAGCACCGAGGCCGAGGCCCGTAGGGTACATGATAAACTGGCGAAGACGGCGCGACGGTTCCTCTCCGTTGACATACAGTACCTG
>DFND01000043.1 GCA_002375895.1 Firmicutes bacterium UBA3576 | reverse complement strand
CAGCGCAATGTACTTACCGAGAGCATTCCTCAAGGTCCCATAATCCGTTATGGCGTGTTGTTCACCGGACTGGCTATCTGGCGGGTACTCACCCTCCTCGATGTTGTACCGTTCGAAGGCCACCCTGAGCTGATGCGCCGTGGCCTGGGCGCTCTTCCCGCGGGCATCGTCCAAAACCCCCGCCACCCTGGGGACGGCGATGGCGGCCACGAGGCCGAGGATGGCCACTACCACGAGGAGCTCGATCAGCGTAAAGCCCCTCTCTCCCCTGTACAACTTACCAACAAACCCAGACAAACTTCCACCCCCATAACTTTTTTGTAACCCATACCCCTGTATACATAATTTTCTTCATTATAAATCCGCGCAGGCTTTCCTGTCAATAACGGTAGAAAAGGCTAGAAGATTAGCCTATCAGGGAGAAGACTTCGAACATGGGCAGGATAATCGAGATCAAGATCAGGGCCACTACAGCCCCGAGACCTACCACGACCACCGGCTCGAGAAGGGAGGTCAGTCGCCCCACCGACTCGTTGATCTCCCTCTCGTAGAAATCAGCGACTTTGCCCAGCATGCCGTCGACGTCGCCGGCGCTCTCGCCCACGCTGATCATCTGCCTCACTATCGCCGGCATAAGGTCGCTCTCCTGTAGGGAGCTCGCAAGCCCCTGGCCTTCTCGGACCCTCACCCGGGCCCGCCCTATCTCCCGGGAAATAACGTGGTTATCCACGACCTCCTCCACCGCCTGCATGGCCTCTAGAATGGGCACGCCGCTGGCGAGCAGGGCCCCGAGGGTTCGGCTGAACCTGGCCAGGGCCCGTTTGACGATGAGGTCACCGTAGACCGGCACTTTGAGGACCCAACGGTCAAGGACCCGCCGTCCCTCCTCCGTCTGCCGCAGGGCGTTGACCCCGGCCAGGAGGCCCAGCGCAGCGGCCACAAGGAGGTACCAGAAGCGGCCCACGAAGGCGCTCACCCCCATGAGGATCCGCGTGGGCAGCGGGAGGCTGGCGCCCAGCTGCTCGAACAGCACTACATAGTTGGGAACTACCACGACCACTAGGAAGGCCACCACCCCGAAGGCCACGACCGAGACCACGGCGGGATAGACCATCACCGACCGTATCTTCTGATTCACCTGTTCCTCTCGCTCGAAGTAACTCGCCAGCCGGAAGAAGACGTCGTCTAAGATACCCCCGACCTCTCCCGCCCGCACCATGTGCACCAGGACCAGGGGCAGCCGCTCGCGGTGCCGATAGAAGGCCCTCCCGAGGGTCTCGCCGCCCTCGAGGTCCTGCACCACGCCCTGCAGCACTTCCTTCAGGGCTCGGGACCGCGTCTGCTCGATGATCACCCTGAGGGCCTGGACGATGGGCAGCCCCGACTGCAGCATCGTGGCGAACTGGCGACAGAATACGGCCACGTCCTTGAGCCTCACCCTGTTGCGGGCGACCCTCAGCGATAGGGGCAACCTCAGCCTGATGTCCCGGTTGAGCTCCAACCCCGTAACCAGGAACCCCTCTCTCTGGAGAAACGTGACCGCCTCATCCCTGTTCTGGGCCTCGATGACCCCGGCCACAGGCCTGCCCTGTCTGTCCTTGGCCCTGTACGAGAACCTCGGCATGATAACCTCCCGTCATGGTCTCAAAGGTTGATTCCAAGATCCCCCGTACGCCTCCTGTACTCCTCCCTCGAGATGAACCCCTCCTCCAGGAGCCTCCGCAGCGATTGCTCCATGGTCGTCATCCCGAACCGGGCTCCGGTCTGCATGGCGGAATACAGCTGATGGGTCTTTCGCTCCCGGATGAGGGCGCGCACTGCGGGCGTGGCCACCAGTACCTCACAGGCCGCGACCCGGCCGTCGCCCCTGGCGCGGGGCACCAGCTGCTGGGCGATCACTGCCTGTAGAGTAGCTGATAGCTGGACCCGAATCTGCTCCTGCTGGTCGGCCGGGAAGACGTCTATGACCCGGTCGACCGCCCTCGTCGCATCAGGCGTGTGCAGGGTTGCCAGGACCAGGTGCCCCGTCTCAGCGGCGGTTATGGCGGTGGCTATCGTCTCCAGGTCGCGCATCTCCCCCACCAAGATGACGTCGGGGTCCTGCCTGAGGGCCGCCCGCAGCCCACGGGCGAAGGAATCAGTGTCGCGCCCGACCTCCCTTTGGTTGACTATAGACTGTTTATGGGAATGGAGGAACTCGATAGGGTCTTCAAGGGTTATGATATGCACCCTCTGCTCCCTGTTGATCTCGTCGATCATCGCCGCCAAGGTGGTTGATTTCCCGCTGCCCGTGGGCCCGGTGACCAGTATGAGCCCAGAGGTCAAACGCGTCAACTCGGCGAGGACCTCGGGCAAGCCCAGTTCCTCCAGCCTGGGCACCTCGGCGGGTATCTGCCGCAGGGCGAGGCATACGCTGCCCCGCTGATAGAAGACGTTCACCCTGAAGCGCCCAAGCCCGCTATAACCCACTGAGAAGTCCAGGTCACGCGGGATCTCTTCACCACTGCACCTCGTCAGCTCTCGTGCGGCCTCCAGGGTGTCGCGGGCTTCGAGGGGGCCGTACCCCTCCAAGTGCATCAATCGCCCGTCCACCCTGAGCACCGGCGGCACGTTAACGGTGAGATGCAGGTCCGAGGCCCGCCGTCTCACCATCTCCTCGAGAAGCTCCCTCACGAAACTGGCCACCCCTCACGCCCCCTCCTCGAAGGCCACCCGGCGCAGCTCCTCGATAGAGGTCTGCCCGGCCAGTACCTTCTTCACCCCGGCCTCGGCAACGCTCCTCATGCCCTGCGCCCGCGCCTCTCCGGCGATGTGCTCGGCCGAGGCCCTCTCGATGATAAGCTGTCTTATTTCGGCCGTGACCGGGAGAAGTTCGAAGATACCCGTCCGGCCCCGGTACCCCGTATGGTTACAGTGAGCACATCCTACGGGACGGTACAGCCTGAGGAGGCCGGCGGGAAAGGGGAGCCCGAACCTCTCTCCGCTGGTCTCGCCGAGCTCATACTCCTCCTTGCAGCGGGGACATAGCACGCGAACCAGCCTCTGGGCCAGACAGCCCAGGAGGCAGGACGCCAACAGGGCGGGCTCAACGCCCATGTCCAGCAGGCGCGTCACGGTGCCTGCGGAGTCGTTCGTATGAAGGCTGCTGAGGACCAGATGCCCCGTGAGGGCCGACCGCACAGCTATATCCGCCGTCTCCCTGTCCCGAATCTCGCCCACCATGATGATGTTGGGGTCCTGCCTGACTATCGAACGCAGGCCGTTGGCGAAGGTCAATCCCGCGCGGGGATTCACCTGTACCTGATTGACCCCCGGTATGTCGTACTCGACGGGGTCCTCCAGTGTGATTATGTTGACCTCTGGCCGGTTCAGGCGACGCAGGGTGGCCATCAGGGTCGTCGTCTTGCCGCTGCCCGTGGGCCCCGTCACCAGCAGCATGCCGTGGGGCCGCCTGATCATCTCCTTGTATATCTCCAGCACGTCGGCCTCAAAACCCAGCTCCTCGAGCTCCGTCAGCGCCTGCGATTTATCGAGAAGCCTGATGGCGACCTTCTCCCCGAAGATAGTCGGCAGCGTCGATATCCGCAGATCGATAGTTCGACCCTTGTACCTGACCTCCGCCCTGCCGTCCTGGGGAACTCTCCTCTCGGATATATCCATAGAGGCCATTATCTTGATCCTGGAGACGCACGGAGCATGCATCTCGAGGGACTGGCTCATCACATCGTGCAGGACGCCGTCGATGCGGTACCTCACCCTCATCCTGTCCTGCATGGGCTCGATGTGAATATCGCTGGCCCTCTCGTCGATGGCATCCCGGATCATGCGGTCGACCAGCTTCACGGCCGGGGTGCCCTCGGCGCCGCCGAGCGTATAACCCCCCGACGAGCTGTCTTCCGTCGGAACGGCCGCGGCGGACACACCCCCAGCCTCGAACACCTCGGCCAAGGCCTTCTCGAGGGCCTGCTCCGTGGTCACCGCGGGCCTGCACTTCTTCCCCGTGATGAAGGAGAGGTCATCCAGAGCGAAGACGTTCAGGGGGTCGACCATGGCGACGAGAACGCCCTGGTCGTCCTCCTTCACCGGGACAGCCTTGTATCTACGCGCAGTCTCCTCGCCTATGTGCCGGGTCAGGCGGTGATGGGGCCTCAGCTCGCCGGGCGGGAAAAAGGGGAGTTCAAGCTGCTCGGCAAGGGCCTGCGCCACGTCGATGTCCGTTATGTAGCCCTCTTGAACCAGAATCCGGCCCAACATGAGCCCCGTGGACCGCTGCTTCTCCAGGGCGGCCCGCAGCTGGGCTTCCGTGATGACCCCGGCCTCCACCAATACCTCACCGAACCTCTTCTTCAGGTCCACACACATCACCTGCGAACGCTCAATTCCTACAGTTTAGACAACACCGCTCTATCCCTCCGGCCTCGGCGGCCGACGTATCCAGCCCCGCGCCTCGAGCCGGTCCAACGTCCACCCCTCCAGCTTGCGCATGAGGCGCGTCAAGAAAAACTCCTGTCGGTCCAGCGGTACCACCAAAATGGTGTACAAGCCGAGCCGGTTGCCGCCCAGGATATCTGTGAAGAGCTGGTCGCCCACCACGGCCGTCTCCTGGGCCGTGCTTCCCATCAACTGCATAGCCCTCTTAAAGGGGCTGCGACGGGGCTTGGCTGCCCTGGGAATGGCTGGGATGCCCAGCAGCCGCGAGAAACGTGTCACCCGCTCCGCCAGGTTGTTGGAAACGATGCACACGGAGAAGCCAGCGGACCTCACCCCCCGCACCCACTCCACCAGGTCAGAGCGGGATTCCTCCGCGTTCCATGCTATGAGTGTGTTATCCAGGTCTAAGATGATGGCCCTGATGCCTCGTGCGGTCAGGGCCCTGAGATCTAATTCCTGAACGGAGCGAATATAAAGGCAGGGGCGAAGATACCGCAACATCTACGACCTTCCTTCCGCCGTCCTCGTTTTTTTTATTATATCATATCTTCACCCCTTCAGGTCTCGCTGAACTGCTTGATGAGCTTCCGCACCGCCTTCTTCTCGATCCGCGACACATAAGAACGGGATATCCCCAGCCTCTCGGCTATCTCCCTCTGGGTTTTGCGGGCCCGGTTGCGCAGACCATACCTCATCTCCACGACCAGCCTCTCCTTGTCACAGAGCTGACTCACCTTGCTGAGGAGGGCCCGCCTCTCGAACTTGGCACCCACTTCATCGGCCACGATGTCACCCTCCGTCCCCAGCAGGTCCACCAGGGACACCTCGTTGCCCTCCTTATCAGACCCGATGGGATCGTAGAGATACACCTCAAAGCGCTTTCTCTTAAGCGCCCTCAAATGCATCAGTATTTCATTTTCTATACACTTCGCCGCGTACGTGGCCAGGCGGGTGCCCTTCTTGACATCATAAGTGTCTATGGCCTTGATAAGGCCTACTGTACCTATGGAGATGAGGTCGTCGGGGTCCTCGCCGGTGTTGTCGAATTTCTTGACGATGTGGGCCACGAGCCTCAGGTTATGCTCGATGAGCTTGTTTCGCGCCTCCTCGCACCCCCTCCTCATCGCCTCAAGGCATTCGGCCTCCTCTTCCTCCGACAGAGGTTTGGGGAAGGCGTTGTTGTTAGTGAGATATCCGGCGAGGATGCTGAGAACACGCAGGACCAACAGGGCGGCACTGGCGACGAGCTCTCCTGCCAAGCAAGAAACACCTCCGTGGCTCTAAAAGGTCATAATATATTGTATTGACCCTCCTGCCGAGAGGTGAATGGCTCGGGGCGGGAGTTCCTAACCGCCCTGCCAATATTTAGTGCGGAGGCGTTGTGCCAATACCCGGGGCCATCTCGCTGAAGGCGCGGGCCGCTACGTTGCAGCCAAGCCCTGTTGAACCTTTCAAGACATGCTGTGACTCAAGGTCTGTAATCCAGCACCCCTGTGGTAAGGAGGGCGTGCTAATATCTTCCATGGCAGAGCATTATCTGGTATAATGACAGTTGTGGCTACTGCTACCCGCTCCGTTATTTCGCCCATCATCGGCACCAGCTCTTGCCGTTCGATGGCTCCATCGACAGCCTCACGATCACCAAGACATGAGGTTCCGCCGCCCGGCTTTGCCAGCTTGAACGGCAATCATCGAGACCGGGTGTCACCGGAGGCTCAAGCTCTATCAAAGAGCCATTCGCCTGGCTTCAGAATTAGACGTAGCAACTAACTCCTCAGACAGGCAAGAGGCTCCGTGGCTTGTCTTGGACGGCAGTAAGCTCCTTCGAGATCAGCTTCAATAACATTTGCATGGAGGTGTGACTATGCGACCCGGACCTGATTATGTTATCAGATGCCCAGGACCTAACTGTAGCGGTGTTTTTCTCTACCCTTCAATCATGTCAGGAAACACGTTCGGCGCAGAGTATTGGACTGATGGCAAGTGTGTGGCTCCAATGCTGCCAGAGATGCCACAGATTAGCCTATGCGACGAATGCGGGACCTTTTTCTGGCTGGACGATCTTTTAGACGACGCTGAGATAGTAGATAGGAGCGACCCCATGTTCCCCTGGGAAGACAGGAACAACACCATGTTCCCCATAGTAAGGTTCCTTGGAACGCTTGAATACCTAGAGGCGGTGGAGGCTGGGGTCTGCCGCACTACCGATGAAGAGCTCAAGCTCAGACTTCTGGCTTGGCGTGCCCATAACGATATCCTATTAGACCGAAAGCCATCGCGGCGTGGTCGGCCGGCACCTGAACAGAAGAACCGGCTCCTGACCGATTCTGAGTGGCGGCAAAACTTAGAGGCTATCCTTGCACTTACCAAGAGGCGCCGCTCTCCGGAACACCGGTTGGTTCGGATCGAGATTTACCGCGAACTGGGAGATTTTGAGGCCGCAAAGGCTGAATTGTCCAAGATGGATACCTCCGGAGACTGGGGGCCATATGTACGCTGCTTGAGGGAACTATGCGAGAAGAGGGATTCGCGAGTGGGGCGGGTTCAGTTAGACTCTATGGGCTAGAACAGAGTTGAAGCGGGCGGCTGAGGTCCACAAGGATCCAGGTAGCGGTGAGGGAACTAGCAACTCTTTCAGCACAAGTTGCGTAAATTGGGAGCAGAGTGAAGAAGAAGTCAAAGACATTATTTCAAGGATACTCAAACGACCGGCTCCTCTTGATTAGGGCTCCTTGCACCGAGAACTTAGGACATATGCCGATAGGTGAAGTACCCAGCGTGGAAAGTTCCGAGCCATCCCAACCTGTCAGTCGGAGGGGCGTTGTGCCATTATCCCCGCGGCGATCTCGCTGAAAGCGCGGGCCGCTACGTCGCCGCCGAGCCCGCCCTCCTCCACCAGGACGACGACGGTGAACTCGGGCCGCGAGTAGGGGAAGAAGCCCGCAAACCAGGCGTGTGTGATGGGCTCGCCGCTCGCGTCCCTCCTCCCCGTCTCCGCCGTCCCCGTCTTCCCGGCCACGCCGAACCCGTGCACGGCCGCCTCCTGGCCGGTTCCCTCACGCACCACCCTCAGGAGCATCGACTTCAGCGTCAAGGCCAGGGGCCGGGAGAGCACCCTCACGGGCGCCGGCTGTCGGGGCTTCCATATTATCACCCCCTCAGGCGACCTCACCTCGGTGATAACACGGAGGGGCCTCAGTATACCCTCATCGGCTATCGCCGACATCATCCTGGCCACCTGAACGGGGGTTACCAGCAGCTCGCCCTGGCCCAGTGCGATATTGGCCGTGTCTCCGGCGGAGAACGGGCCCCGTGGCAGGGCCGGAACGGACTCATCAAGCCCAAGCCCCGTCGGTCGCCCAAACCCGAGACGGTTGGCCAGGTCCAGGACCAGCTCGGGCCCTAGCTGCAGCCCGAGAGTCACGAAGGTGGTGTTACAGGAGACCGTCATGGCCCCGGCCAGGCTCACCGTACCGTGGCCACCGACCCTGCAGCGGATAACCCGCTCTCCCAGGCGTAGGTAGCCGCCGCAGTTGAAGTAGGAGTAGGGCCCTGCAATACCGGACTCAAGGGCTGCGGCGGCAGTCACCACCTTGAACACCGAACCCGGCGGGTAGCCCCTCAGGGCGCGGTTCACCAGGGGGCTCCCCGGTTCATCGAGGTAGGCCCCCACCCGGTCCTGTTCGTAATTGGGGCGGGAGGCCATGGCGAGGACCTCTCCCGTCTCCGGTCTGACGACCACTACAGCGCCCCGCGGGATGAGCCGGTCCATGACGTCCTCCACGATCCGCTGCACCGTGGGGTCTATCGTGGTGACGACCGCGGGCAGCGCGCTGGACAGCGTGCTCCTAACACCTAGGCCGTTCAAGGGAACTCCCCTGGCGTCGACGTAGAGGAAGATGCCCTCGCCCCGCCCGTCCGAGCGCAGGAGGTGGTCGACGGCGCTCTCTAGGCCTACGGCCCCCCTCCCGTTGCCGTCGAGGTGGCCTACGAGATGCCTGGCTTTGGAACCGGCTCCGTACCTGACGTAACGGGGGACTATCATTATCTCATCGAGCTCAGCCACCAAGCGGGAGACAGAGGCGGCCTCCGCCGGACTGAGGTCGGACAGCAAGGTGACGGGGGGTTCGGAGCTTAAGGCGCCCCAAAAGGCCTCAGCCTCAGCGCCCGTGAAATCAGCCAGGCGGCGGGCGAGATGCTGCGGCTCATCGGGGCGAGAGATCAGGACCAAGTCAAGCCGATAATCGCTGTCGGTCAGGGAGGTGCCGTCACGGTAGAGGATATCTCCCCTCTCCAGCGTGGATAGGGGGATGCGTCGCTGCTCTACGGCGAGGGCCGCCAGCTCGCCCCCCCACAGGATCTGACAGTAGAACAACCTCAGACCGAGGAGCGCGAACATAACGCTGACGGCGAGGATGAGGGTCGTTATGCGTCTTGCGGGCAAGGGATCACCTCCCGGCGCTGTCACTGGATGTTTTTCCCGACAGCGCCAGGAGGTATTCCAAATATCTACTTCTGATACTTCCTCAGGTTCTGAAGGTGCTCGGCGTAGGTCTCGCTGAAAGCGTGCTCACCCGTCCCGTCGCCCTTGGAGACGAAATAGAGGTAATCGACATCCGCCGGGTACAGGGCGGCCTCGATAGAGGCCAGCCCAGGATTATTTATCGGTCCCGGGGGCAGGCCGGCGTTGCGGTAGGTGTTGTAGGGTGAGTCTACCTCCAGGTCCTTGCGGAACAGCGGCCGTTCCGCTCCCACATCGAGGACATACCTCACCGTGGGATCGGCGTCGAGCTTCATCCCGATGCGGAGGCGGTTGTGGTACACGCCGGAGATTATCGGTCGCTCGGCGGCCACGCGAGCCTCGGCCTCGATTATGGAGGCCAGAGTCACCACCTCGTGTACGGTCATCCCGAGCTCCTCCGCCCTCTGGCGCATCTCGTCGTTGAAGACCTCCCGGAACCTGTCCAACATCATGCGGAGGATGTCTTCTTCAGTGGCCTCCCGAGTCAGCACGTAGGTATCCGGAAAGAGATATCCCTCCACCGGGTGGGGGATAACGTCTAGGGCGTCGTGGGGAACGAACTCGGGGACAAAGGACGGGTCGTGAGCGAGGGCCACAAACCTCTCACGGTCCACGAAACCTAACGAGGAGAGCTTATCGGCTATGAGAGAAAGGGTGTACCCCTCGGGTATGGTGAAGGAGTAGGTCACCACCTCGCCGGCCACCAGCTTGTCGATGATCTCGTTCATCGCCATGTCGCGGCTGAACCTGTACTCCCCCGCCTTCAGCAGCCCATCCACGCCGCGCCATCTGGCCAGCAACCGAAAGGCTAAGGGATCGTTGATCACCCCGGCCCGGTGCAGGAGACCGGCGATGGCGGCCGTTGTGGAGCGCGGTGGCACGTAGACCTCCACCTCCGATCCGTCGGTCGGGTCCACCGGGCCGAGCACGATGTGAAGGTAATGAGAAACTAGAAAGCCGACCCCTAACACCAGTACCAGCACCAGAACGTGTAAGTTAAGGGCTCGGCTTCTGGTGGTTACGGCTTTCAGCAGCGCCCTGAGCCTGAACATCCGTCGTTCTCCCTGACGAGGACTTACTCTAGATTATATACCGCCGAGTGGGGAACTGGTCAAGCCTCCGGGCCTAGCTCTCCTCATCCCATTCGTCGAACTCCTGCTCCATCCTCTCCTCCCAGGCCTGGCTCACCCTATCCCATTCCTCATCGTCCTCGATGTCGTAGAGCACTTCCTCCCCGTTCTCATCCACCTCCAAGCGGAGGATGACGGCCTCATCGACCTCTGCATCCTCGCCCTCGGGGGGCAGGAGAACCAGGTACTCCTTGTCGTCGACGTCCAGGACATCGATCACCGTGAACTCGTACTCGTCTCCGTCCTCGTCGGTGAGAACGATCGTGTTCTCCCTGTCTTCCATCTGACGCACCACCTCTCTCGTGGAAATCACCCGTATTCTACACTAGCAAAAGGTACCTGTCAACGACGTCCGGGCTCAAAGCAGTCTTAATTTAACCAACCTCCTCCTCACCTATTATGCCTGTTCCTATGATCGAGGTAGGCCTGCAGGATAAGCGATGCGGCCACCTTGTCGATGATCTCGCGTCGCCTTCGTCTCCGGACGTCGGCCTCGATGAGGTACCGCTCGGCGCTTACCGTGCTGAACCTCTCATCCCAGAAGGTCACCTTCACGTGCTCGGGGATGGCCGCCCGTAGCTCCTCCGCGTAGGCCCGCACCTCCGCGGCCTCGGGCCCGTAACTGCCGTCTGAGCGACGCGGCAGGCCGATAACCACCTCCCGGACCTTCTCCTCCTCAATTACCCGGGCCACCTCCCCGAGGTCATCTCTCGCCAGCACAGTCAGCGGCCCGGCCACCAGCCCGAGCTCGTCGCTCACTGCCAGGCCCACCCGCTTGCTGCCGACGTCAAGGCCGAGGATCTTCAAAGTGCGCCTCCTCCCGTAATGGTCGCTAAACCACAGCTATGGACATCTCCGGGCAACGTCCCACGCAGTAACCGCAGAGCACACAGCGGCCACGATCTACCCTGACCTTGCCCGCCACCAGCTCCAGGGCCCCCTGGCCGCAGGCCTGAACACACAGAGCGCAGCCCGAGCAGGTTGGCTCTATGACCAGCTCCTTGGTGGCATGCCTGAGCTCCTCCAGCACCGCGGGGGACACGGGCCGCCCCTCAAAGAGGGCCACGTCCATCTCCAGCTCCGCGCGGCTCTTTATCCCCACGGCCACCGCGTCCGCGTAGGGTAGGTCGAGGGCGAACCCGAGGGCCGCCTCCACATCCTGCAGCAGGGTCCCGCCGCCGAGCACCTTCATGAGGCAGATACCCTTGCCGGCCGCCCTCGCGCGGCTGAGGGCGCCGTGCATCTCCTGCGCGCTCCCCCTTATGCCGATGCCTCTCGCGTTCATGATGGCCATGATGACGTCGACCTCCGGCCGCCGCGCGGCGGCCAGCACTGCCGCCGGAGAATGGGTGGAGATGCCCGTGGCCCTAACGGCTCCAGCCTCCTTAGCCCGCACCAGGGCCTCAAGCGCCTCCCGGTGGCCCTCCAGCGTCTCCGCCGATTCCTGCTCGTGCAGCATGAACAGGTCGATGTAGTCGGTCCCCATCGACCTCAGGGCGTGGCCGAGGCTCCGCTCGAGCGACACCGCATCGTAGGCGTAGGCCTTGGTCGCCAGGATCACCTGGGGCCGATCCACCTCGCGCAGAAAGAGTCGAAAGTGCTCGTAATTATCGTAGAGCTCCGCGGTGTCGAAGAAGTTGACCCCAAGAGCATGCGCCATCGCCATGAGCCTTGCGCCCTCAGTCGGCCGGAGGCCGGCCTGAAGACGACTCAACGTCAGGGCACCGAAACAGAGACGGGACACCACCAGTCCCGTCTCGCCTAGAGTCCTCCGCTCCATCTTTCCCCTCACCCATTATCTCCTATCCCTCTGCAGCGCATCCCGGGCCAGCAGCATGATGAATAGGAACCCCACGGCAAAGCCGCTGATGTGGGACCACCATGCAATACCCTGGGCCATAGTATTGGGCGCTCCCAGATTGGCCACTCCGTTTAATAACTGCAACACGAACCACAGAAAGAGGAAGAGAACCGCCGGCACCTCCGCCAGCTGAAGGAAGAAGCCCAGGGGAACGAGGGCCAACACCCTCGACCTGGGGAAGAGTAGGAAGTAGGCGCCGAGGACCCCCGCCACCGCCCCGCTGGCCCCGATCGTCGGGATCGGCGACAGGGGGTTCGCCAGGGCGTGGCCGAAATTGGCCGCCACCCCGGCCAGGAGATAAAAAAAGAGGTAACGGGTATGACCCAGCCGGTCCTCGACGTTATCACCGAAGACCCAGAGGTATAACATATTCCCGATGATATGGGCCCAGCCGCCGTGGAGAAAGGTCGCCGTAATGAGGGTCTCGTCGAAGAGCCCGAGCCGAGCGGGGACGACCCCCAGGGAAGTGTAGAGCTCTCTGAGGGCTACCGGGTCCAGCGTCAGCTGATAGGCGAAGACCAGAATATTTAGGAATATAAGCGCTGTGTTAACAAAAGGAAAAGAGCGCGGCCTGACGCTGTCCTTGATGGGAATCAACGGCCATCTCCCCCGGTGTACCGCCCCTCGGCCCTATCTACCTGTCTTCTTACGGAAGGGATCATTTCTCCTCCTTCAGGTAATAGGCCACCAGTTCCTCCAGTAGCTCGTCCCTCTCTATCTTGCGGATCAGGCTGCGGGCCTCGCCGTGACTGGTGATGTAAGCCGGATCTCCGGACAGGAGGTAGCCCACGATCTGATTGATGGGGTTATAACCCTTTTCCTTTAACGCCTCATAGACGGCCGTGATGACCTCTCGGGGCTCGTAGGATTCCTCGGCCTTGACCTTGTACATCATGGTCTCCTCGGAATCGACCATCGAGTTCACCACCTTCCCGATGACTTGGCGGTTAGGGATAGGTTCGGCACACCTCCCCCCATTTCCTCTATTTTCCCATCGGCGCCCGCGTCCTATCCAGCCAGCTGTTCCCTAATAACCTCGACCGCGCGCTCCAGGGCGCTCTCGAGGCCCGAGGGGTCCTTGCCCCCGGCCTGCGCCATGTCGGGACGTCCGCCGCCGCCGCCGCCGACCAGCCGCGCCGCCTCCCTCACTATGTCACCGGCCCGTACGCCGCGCTTCACCACGTCCGGCGTGGCAGCCGCGATGAGAGAGGCCTTCCCCTCGATCTCGGCGCCCAGGACCACCACCCCGCTGCCCATCTTGTCCCGTAGGAAGTCCGCCATCTCGCGCAGGCCCTTGATGTCGGCGCCCGGGACCACCGCCCTGGCCACCCTGACCCCGTCGATCTCCACAGTGTTCTCCAGGATCTCCAGACCGGCCTCGCGGGCGAGTTTGCTCTTCAGGCCCTCCACACTCGCCTCGAGCTCCTCCACCCTAGCCAGGAGCGACCGCACTTTCTCTGGTACCTCCTCGGCCGAACACCGCAGGAGGCTTCCAGCCTCCTCGAGATAGCCCTCGCGCGCCAGGGTGTAGTCCAGCAGGGCCTGGCCACAGACCGCCTCGATCCTGCGCAAGCCCGACCCGATGCTGGCCTCGGCAGTTATCCTGAACAACCCGATCTGACCCGTCCGCTCGACGTGAGTCCCGCCGCAAAGCTCCAGGCTGAAATCTCCTATCTCGACCACCCGTACCTTATCCCCGTATTTCTCCCCGAACAGGGCGACGGCTCCCCGGTCCAGGGCCTCTTGGTAACTGTAATGACTGGCCGAGACGGGAAGGTCCTGGAATATAGCCCGGTTCACCAGCTCCTCCACCTCTCGCAGCTCCTCCGGCTCGAGCGCCCCGAAGTGGGTGAAGTCAAAGCGCTGCCGGTCGGGGGCTACCAACGAACCCGCCTGGGCAGCGTGCTCGCCCAACACCTCCCTCAACGCCTTGTGCAGGAGGTGGGTGGCCGTGTGGTGCCTGGCGGTGGCGCTCCTCCGGACCGGGTCCACCGAGGCCCACACGGTGAGACCTCGTCTGCCCTGCCCCTCCATCAGCCGGCCGACGTGCAGGACGACGCCGTCCCTGCTTCGCCTGGTATCCTCCACGGCGAAGCGGAAGCCCTCACCCGCCATCTCGCCGGCATCGCCGACCTGACCGCCGGCCTCGGCGTAAAAGGGCGTCCTGCTCAAGACCACGGCGCCCACGAAACCAGGTTCAGCCTCCGTCCGAAACCGCCCGGCCTCGTCCACGAAACCCAGAAGCTCCGCCTCGACCTGGAGCTCCGAGTAGCCGAGGAATTCCGTGGGCGACGCCCCCGCATCGTCTGCCAGGACGAGTTCTCCCCAGCCGCCTTCCTGCTTCCGGGCGGCCCTCGCCCTCTCCCTCTGCCGGGACATGGCCGCCTTGAAGCCCTCTTCGTCTACGCTCAACCCGGCCTCGGCCGCGAGATCGCGGGTGAGGTCCAGGGGAAAACCGTAGGTGTCGTACAGCCTGAAGGCGTCCTCGCCCGATATGACCTCCGAGCCGGCCCTGCGGGTTCGCTCCACTATCTCCGCGGCGATCTTCATCCCCTCGTGCAGGGTCTCCTGGAACTTCTCCTCCTCAGCTCTCACCACCCGCACTACATGCTCCCGGCGGTCGATGAGCTCGGGGTACGCGTCGCCCATGGCCTCGATAACCAGGGAGACCATACGATGCAGGAAGGGCTCCGAGAGGCCCAGCACCTTCCCGTATCGCACCGCGCGCCTAAGGATCCGCCGCAGCACGTAGCCCCTGCCCTCGTTCCCGGGCAGGATCCCGTCGGTTATCAAGAAGGCACAGGCCCGGGCGTGGTCGGCGATGACGCGGAAGGGCATGCCGTCGGGCCCACGGTCGTACTTCTTCCCAGTGAGCGATTGGACCGCCTCGATGATGGGCCACACGAGGTCGGTCTCGAAGATGCTCGGGACGCCCTGCAAGATGCTGGCCATTCGCTCAAGGCCCATGCCGGTGTCTATGCTCGGCCTGGGCAGGGGGGTCATGCGCCCCTCCTCGTCCCGTTCGAACTGCATGAACACCAGGTTCCAGACCTCCAACCACCGGTCGCAGTCGCACTCACCCACAGCACATACCGGCGCATCGCACCTGTGCTCGGGGCCCCTGTCGTAGATCAGCTCGCTGCACGGCCCACACGGCCCGGTATCCCCCATGCTCCAGAAGTTATCCTTCTCGCCGAGCCTGATGATCCTGTCAGCGGGAACCCCGGCCACCTCCTGCCACAGCCCGGCCGCCTCGTCATCATCACGGTACACAGTTATCCACAGGCGGTCCTTGGACAGCTCCAGCGCCTCCGTCAAGAGCTCCCAAGCATAGGTTATGGCCTCGCGCTTGAAATAATCTCCGAAGGAGAAGTTGCCCAGCATCTCGAAGAAGGTCGCGTGCCTGGCCGTCCTGCCCACCTCTTCCAGGTCGTTGTGCTTCCCGCTCACCCTGAGACAGCGCTGCGCGGTGACTGCCCTGGTATAGGGCCTTTTCTCAAGGCCCACGAAGGTGTCCTTGAACTGAACCATGCCCGCGTTGGTGAACAACAGGGTCGGGTCGCCAGCGGGAATGAGCGAAGAGCTGGCGACGACGGTGTGTCCCCTCTCTCTAAAGAATTCGAGGAACGTCCTGCGAAGCTCAGATCCGGTCATTTTCTTCATCCTGGGTCCTCCCTCCCGAACTCTTCAAAAGGAAACCCCCGGCCCGACAGGGGCGAGGGGTCATCTCGCGGTACCACCCTGATTCGCCGCGGAAGCGGCATCTCGGCGGATCACGTCACGCAATCCACGGCTTATCGCGCGCCCACGCCGGCCCTTCGGCCTCCATATCCTTCGGGCCGGTGCTCCCGGGGGGCCCGGCACGCCGTTCCAAGGGCCCTTTCACCCGCCCGGGCCCCTCTCTGGGTGGAACCCTACGCACCTTCTTCCCGTTCACAGCCTTCACCTTATCAGTTCCCCGCTGCCGAGATTATACCCGAGGCGGGAGAATCTGTCAACGGCTGAGGCCCCGGCCCTATTGCCGCACCTTTCTTATGAGGTACCAGATCAATACCCTGGCCACCGCCATCACCGGGACGGCGAGGAACATGCCCACGACCCCGCCCAGCTGCGCGCCGGCCAACACGGAGAAGATGACGGCCAGGGGGTGAAGGCCCACGCGTTCGCCCAGGATCTTCGGGCTGAGGACGAGGTTCTCTAGCTGCTGGATGCCGAAGAACATGAGGACCACCCACAGCGCCAGCAGGGGGTCCTTCAGGAGCGCCAGGGCCACTGCCGGGATCGCCCCGACGATGGGGCCGAAATAGGGGATGATGTTGAAGAACCCGGCGACCATGCCCAGGATGAGCGCGAACCTGACGCCCAGCAGCTGCAGCCCAAGGGCGGTCAGTACTCCCACCACTAACGCCAGGATCAGCTGCCCCCTGATGAACCCGGCCAGGGCCCGGTCCACCTCGACGGCCACCGCGAGGACCTCGGCCCGCGATTCCTTGGGGACGAGGGCGGTCAGCTTGTCCTTGAAGGCCGGCAGGTCCCTGAGGAGATAGAAGGCCAGGATGGGGGCCAGGATCAGGCTCAGCAACCCCGAGAAGAGGCTCACCGTGCCCTGCACTGCCGCCCGGGCCAGGTTGAGAAGCGTTTGCTCGAGGTCGCGGATGGTGTCGTTGACCACCGCCCTCACGCTGTCGGGAAGCGGTGTCCGGGTGAAGCTGCGTTCCAACCTCTCGCCGAAGGCCTCCACCCGCCGGATGAGCTCGGGCACGCTCTCCGCGAACCTGTTCAGCTCAGCCAGCAGGTTGGGGACCAGGAACACGACCACCAGGGCCACGACGGCGCCGAACACGGCGTAGACCGCCAGTATCGCCAGAAGGCGACCAAGGCCCCTGCTCTCGAGGAATTCGATCAGGGGCGCGAACAGGTACGTGATGACCAGCGCGAACAGGAAGGGGGTCAGGACTGCCCTGATGGCGAAAACTAAAAGGAGCGCCGTTACGATGACGCCGCTTATTATAAGATACAAGGTTATACGCCGTGAAACCAGGGACGGACCTCCTATCGGCGAGCGGGCCCAGGAAGCTCCGGGCCCGCCGCTGTCAATGCTTAATCTTGTCCTTCAACATCCTCACGCTCTCCTGCGTCCTCACGAAGAACCTCCCGGCGCCCTTGGACAGGTTCTCTGTGCCCTCCATGAGCTTTTTCCTGGCGTCATCTCTCATCTGCGGCGATAACAGGAACCCGGCCGCCAATCCCAGCAACCCCACCAGCAGCAGGCCTCGGAGATAGCCTGTGGACATCTGCTCACCTCCCGTAAGCCTTCTCGAATTCCTGTTTCAGCTCTTCCTCCGTAACCCTCACCAGGCCACCATCGGGGTCCAGCTTGTACAGCTCGCAGTGGGATTTGCCCACCTTGAACTCGATGCAACACTCAGAACAGAAGTACTGCGCCATCCCAACCTTTCCCACGGCCCGGCCGCCGCATACGGGACACTGCATGCTGTCTCACCCCTAACGGTCCTAGTATTCCCCCGAAGGCCGTGGGAATTCCCCCATTAAAGGTTTAAGGCCCGGGGTCCTCCCGGGCCGTCTTCACGCCTCGATTAATCCCTCGTACTCCTCCAAGAGCCGCCGTGTCACGGGGCCCGGCGGCCCGAGCTCTATCCCGTCCACCGACCGGACCGGCATCACCTCGAGCACCGTTCCGGTCAGGAAGGCCTCCTCGCAGTCCCGAAGCTCGTCGACCTCAAGGCCTCTCTCCTGAACCTCGAGGCCCAGCCTGCCGGCGATCTCGAGGACTTTAGCCCTGGTAACTCCGGGGAGGATGTTGTCCACGGGGTAAGTGACTAGCCTGCCGTTCCTCACCGCGAAGAAATTGCTGCTGGTGCCCTCGGTGATCACGCCGTCCCTCACGAACAGAGCGTCGAAGGCCCCCCTCTTGGCCGCCTCCTCTTTGCCCAGGACGTTGGGCAAGAGGCCCACGGTCTTGACTTCACACAAACCCCACCGGACGTCAGGTAGGGTCACCAGGTCGACGCCGCGCCGCACTAGCTCCCGGTCCGGCCGAGCGACCTCCTGCGTGAACATGAAGGCGGTCGGCCTGACTCTCTCCGGGAAACGGTGCACGCGGGGGGCCGGCCCCCGGGTCAGCTGGATGTACACAACCCCCAGGTAACACTCGTTGAGGTCAATAAGCTCCAGGGCGTACCCCTTGAGCTCCTCGGGGCCGAAGGGCAAGGGTATCTGCAGGAACCTGGCACCCCGCTCCATCCTCGCCATGTGCTCGCGCCAGAGGAAGGGTTCCCCCCCATAGACCCTCACCACCTCGTAAACAGCGTCGGCGAAGAGAAGGCCCCTGTCGGTTACGGGAACCCGCGCATCTCCTTCATCGACTATCTCACCGTTGAGGAAGACCTTCGGCATCCTCCCGCCCCCTTATTACCTCGCTGATAGTACCTCCGCCGAGACACACCTCGCCCTGGTAGAGAACCGCGGCCTGTCCAGGAGTCACCGCCCGCTGGGGCGCATCGAAGCGGAGCACCGCTCGTCCGTCCCCGAGGGGCCAGACCCTGGCCGGCCGGTCCTCCGCCCGATACCTGACCTTGACGGTGACCCTCTCCCCTGGCCTCGGCTGCCGCCCCGATACGTAATTCATATCAGACGCTACAAGTCCCCAGGCGAAGAGGTCGTCTCTCCTCCCCACTATCACCGCGTTCCTGACCGGGTCGATATCCACTACGTAGGCTGGGTAACCCAGGGACAGGCCGAGCCCGCGCCTCTGACCGATGGTGTAGAAGGCCAGGCCCTCATGTTCGCCCAGCACCTCTCCTGTGACGCTGAGCATCGGGCCTGGGCGCATAGCCCCACGGGCCCGCTTACGGATGAACTCTCGGTAGTCGCCCTCCTGGACGAAACAGATCTCCTGGCTCTCGGGCTTCTCAGCCACCCTGAGGCCCAGGTCGCGGGCCCTCCGCCGCACCTCGTCCTTGGTGTACTCCCCCAACGGGAAGAGAGTGCGCGCCAGCTGCTCTTGCGTCAGGCCGTAGAGGGCGTAGCTCTGGTCCTTATCGCGGTCCCGGCCCCTGAGCAGGAGAAACCCGCCCTCACTCCGGGCCCTCCTGGCATAATGGCCCGTGGCCAGGTAATCCGCACCCCACGCCCGAGCCTTGTCCATCAGCACCTCGAACTTGATGTACCGGTTGCAGGCGATGCAGGGGTTGGGCGTCCGGCCCCGCAGGTACTCGCTGACGAAGGGCTCGATCACGGCCTCCTCAAAGGGCCCCTGCAGGTTTATGACGTAGTAGGGGATGCCCAGCCTAAAGGCCGTAGAGCGGGCGTCCTCCACCGCCGCCAGGGAACAACAGCCGCCCGGCGGCGCCTTCTCGGGGTCGTCGGGGTCGGGCAGCAACCGCATAGTCACCCCGATGACCTCATACCCCTGTTCCACAAGCAAAGCGGCGGCCACGGAACTGTCCACGCCACCGCTCATCGCCACCACAACTCTCTGCCTCGCCATCTCCAACACCCCGGTGAGAGAGGTGGGACAGCCTCTAGGCCGACTTCCGCCTCTCCTTATAATCGGCTATGGCCCTGTGCAGGGCGTCCGCGGCGAGGTTGGAACAGTGCATCTTGTTGGGGGGGAGGCCGCCCAACTCCTCGGCTACGTCCTCCCTGGTGATGGCCAGGGCTTCCTCTATCGTCTTCCCCTTGACCAGCTCGGTGATGGCGCTGCTGGTCGCTATGGCCGCGCCACAACCGAAGGTCTTGAACTTGATGTCCACGATCCGGTTATCCTCGACCTTGATGAACATCTTCATAATGTCGCCGCAGACTGGGTTTCCCACCTGACCCACGCCGTCGGGGTCCTCTATCTCTCCGACGTTCCTGGGGTTTGTGAAGTGGTCCATCACCTTATCGCTGTACATGTTGCAACTTCTCCTCTCCTCTTCCCCCCACCAAGGGAGACATAGACCGCAATCTCTCGATGATCGACGGCAGTACCTCTAGGACGTAATCGATATCCTCCTCGCTGTTGCCCGTCCCGAGGGACATCCTAACGGACCCATGGGCCAGCTCGTGGGAGATGCCCATGGCCAGAAGAACGTGTGATGGTTCCAGGGAACCGGAGGTACAGGCCGAACCGCTGCTGGCCGCGATCCCCTGCAGGTCCAGGTTCAACAGGATGGACTCCCCCTCAACGTAGGCGAAGGAGATGTTGACGTTGTTCGGGAGACGCTCCTCCCGCGGCCCGTTCAGGCGCACGTCCTCCACCCGGTCCAGGATCCCCTCGATGAGCTTGTCTCGTAACTTGAGAAGGTGCCGTCGCCTATCCTCGAGCTCTTCCTGGGCCAGCTTGGCGGCCAGCCCCAGGCCGACGATACCGGGAACGTTCTCTGTGCCCGCCCGCATCCTCCTCTCGTGGCCGCCGCCGTGGGCTATGGGCTTGATCTTAGTCCCCCTCCTGACGTACAGGGCGCCCACGCCCTTGGGACCGTAGATCTTGTGTGCAGACAGTGACAGCAGGTCGACCCCCAGCTCCTCAACGTCCACCTTCACCTGGCCGACCGCCTGCACGGCGTCGGTATGGAAGTACACGCCCCTCTCCCGGGCGATGGCCGCAAGCTCCTTGATCGGCTGAATGGCCCCCATCTCGTTGTTGGCCATCATGATACTGACGAGGATCGTGTCGTCCCGCAGGGCCGCCTTGAGGTCGTCCGGCGAGACCAGGCCCGCCGAGTCCACCCCGAGGACCGTTACCTCGTAGCCCTCCTTCTCCAGGAACTCACACGTGTGGAGGACGGCATGATGTTCAATGGCCGAGGTTATGATGTGACGGCCCTTCTTCCGGTTGGCCAGGGCCACTCCCTTTATGGCCAGGTTATCCGCTTCGGTGCCGCCGCTGGTGAAGACGATCTCCCGCGGGTCGGCGTTGATCAGCGACGCCACCCTCTCCCGGGCCTCCTCTACCCCCTTACGGGCCTCCCGGCCGAAGCCGTGCACGCTGGAGGGGTTGCCGAAGGTGTCGGTCATGTACCGCAGCACCAGCTCGGCGACCTCGGAGCGTACCGGTGTGGTGGCCGAGTGATCAAGGTATACCTTGCGCAACCGTACCATCTCCCATCAGATGTAATACATGTAGTTCTTATCACCTGACTTACGAGCTTCCTCGCACAGGTCCGCCAGGGTGATGGAGTCGACGACCTCCGTGATGCTGTCCCTGACCTTGGCCCAGACGCTACGTGCCATGCAGCCGGCCGCCCTGCCGCAGTGTTCAACCGCGTCGTGTTCGTC
Organism: Firmicutes bacterium UBA3576; assembly: GCA_002375895.1. GTDB lineage: Bacteria > Bacillota > Sulfobacillia > UBA3569 > UBA3569 > UBA3569. Next base: position 49,874 of record DFND01000043.1, on the reverse strand, counting down.
CGCGACACAGTCGGTGGGGGCTATGGGCCCCTCGAGGACGCGGATTATATCCCCTACGCTTATACTGGCCGGGTCCTTGTTCAGCATATACCCGCCGTGCGCGCCTCGCACGCTCTTGACCAGACCCGCCTTCCGCAGCGGCGCCACCAACTGTTCCAAGTAGTGCTCGGAGAGCCCCTGTCTGTCCGCGATCTCCTTCAGCGGAATGGGACCCCGCCCGTGGTTCATGGCCAGCTCGAACATGGCCTTAACGCCATACCGGCCTCTCGTCGAAAGCCTCAAAGCCTCACCCCCAAATTCCGAGTGGGCCACTAGGGTTTCCGCGTACATGGTAACACACCCCACGCCCGCCTGTCAACGCCCATTTCGACCATTCCCATGGATATGCTCGGCTTTAGATTGCCCGCCCAGGGGGACCGTGATACAATCGGGGGGAGGTGATGCGGGATGTCGCATGCATGTCCTGAATGCGGGTTCAAGGGGAAGAGGGTGCCACTCGAGACGGTACAGGCCCTGGCGACGCGGCCTCTGGAGGCCGAGGCCTCATACGAGCTGTGCCTGAACCCCTCCTGCGACCTAGTGTACTTCAAGCCCGAGGGGGCCCGTCTCTTCAAGTCCGACCTCAAGGTCAAGGTATGGTTCAAGGAGCCCGACGATCCGGACTGCCCGGTGTGCTACTGCTCCCCTTTGACCCGGCGGCAAATTAGGTCGGCGGTATCGCGCGGCGCCCAGACCATCGAGGAGGTGCGTCAGCTCACGGGCGCGCTGCGCACCGGGTTCTGCCGCACGGAGAACCCGACGGGCATGTGCTGCCACCGTGCCCTGGAGCAGGAGATAGCACGCCTCAGCGCCGCTTATCCCTCTCCTTGAGCCTTCGCAGGCGGCGCACTAGCTCCGCCTCGACGCCGAGCTCCCCGGGATGGTAAAAGGTCTCGTGGAGCAGGTTTCTCGGCAGGTACTGCTGCCTGACGTAGTGTCCGTCGTAGTCGTGGGGGTATTTGTATCCCCTGCCGTGCCCCAGCCTCTTGGCCCCGCGATAGGAGGAATCGCGGAGATGGTCGGGCACCTCACCCACCCTGCCCTCCTCCACCGCCCGCCAGGCCTCGGAGATACCGCGGTAGGCGCTGTTGCTCTTGGGCGCCAGCGCAACGTATAACGCTGCCTCGGCCAGGGGTATCCGCGCCTCGGGCATGCCGAGATATTCCACCGCCTGGGCGGCCGACACCGCCACGCTCAGGGCGTTGGGGTCGGCCAGCCCCACGTCCTCTGCCGCCTGCACGATGATCCTCCTGGCGATGAAGCGGGGGTCCTCCCCGGCATACAGCATCCTCGCGAGGTAATAGAGGGTGGCGTCCGGGTCAGAGCCCCGCATGCTCTTTATGAAGGCGGAGATGTTGTCGTAGTGGGAGTCGCCCTCACGGTCGTGGCGAAGCACGGCCGCCGACAGGGATTGGGCGATTACGGACCTGTCAATGCGCCGTACGCCGTCAGGCCCGGGCTCTGTGGTGAGCGCGGCCAGCTCCAGGGCGTTGAGCGCGACCCGCGCGTCGCCGGCGGCCCTTCGTGCCAGATACTGAACCGCATCCTCCTCGACCTCCACCCGGAGCCCGCCGAGGCCCCTTTCCTCGTCCCGCACCGCCCTCCTGATCACCGTCGCTATGTCCTCCTCACTGAGCGGCTCCAAACGAAAGAGCATGGACCTGGACACCAGCGCGGGCACGCAGTCCACCATCGGGTTGAAGGTGGTGGCCCCGATCAGCACGACGGTGCCGTCCTCCACGTAGGGCAGCAGCGCATCCTGCTGCGTCTTGTTGAACCGGTGTATCTCGTCGATGAACAGGATGGTCCGGATCCCGTAAAGACGTCTCCTCTCCTGGGCCTCCTCGGCGACCCGGCGTATGTCCTTGACCCCGGCCGTCACCGCGTTCAGCTGCTCGAAGTGGGAACGGGTCATACGGGCGATGATCCGGGCCAAGGTGGTCTTCCCCGTGCCCGGCGGCCCGTATAGGATAACCGAGCCAAGCCTGTCCGCCTCTATGGCCCGGCGCAGCAGCGCCCCCTCGCCCACCACGTGGCGCTGTCCGAGGAACTCATCGAGGGTCCGCGGGCGCATGCGCGAGGCGAGGGGCTCGGCGTAGGGATCGCGGTCGGAGCGGCCATTGAACAGATCCATTGCCCCTCAGTCCAAGACCTCCTTCATGATCTCGAGGGCCCGCTCGATGTCCCCGCGGGAGACGTCGTGGTGGGTTACGACGCGAATTCGCGCCGGGTCCAGCGCGTTCATCAGCACGCCCCGGCCCCGCAGCTCCTCGACTATCCGACGGGCATCACCTTCCACGTCGAAGTAGACGATATTGGTCTGCACGGCGTCGGGGTCGAGACGCACCTTGCGCATCTCGGCCAGCCCGGCTGCCAGCCTCCGGGCGTTCTCGTGGTCCTCTACCAGCCGGTCGACCATCTTCTCCAGGGCCACGATGCCGGCGGCCGCCAGCACTCCCGCCTGCCTCATGCCGCCTCCGAGGAGCTTACGGTTCTTCCGGGCCCGGGCGATGAAGTCGGCGTCGCCCGCCAGGATCGAACCCACGGGTGCGCACAGCCCCTTTGAGAGACAGAACATGACCGAGTCGACGTGCCGCGTGATCTCCGTTACCGGCAGGTCATAGTAGATGGCGGCGTTGAACACACGCGCGCCGTCCAGGTGAACGGGCACGCCCGCCTCATGCGCCGTACCACACACCTCCCTGAACAGCTCCAGGGGCCACACGGCGCCACCGGCGCGATTGTGGGTGTTCTCGAGGCAGACCAGTCCAGTCCTCGGCAAGTGAATGTCATCGCCCCTTACGGCACCCCTGACCTGAGCCGGGGTAATCACGCCGCGCTCGCCCGGCAGAGGCCTCGTCTGCACCCCTGCGAGGACGGCGAGCCCGCCGACCTCGTAATAAAAGATGTGGGCCTCGGCCTCGAGGATTACCTCCTCGCCCCTCCGGGCGTGGGTCATCACCGCCACCTGGTTGCCCATAGTGCCGCTGGGCAAGAACAGGGCGGCCTCCTTGCCCACCTTCTCCGCCGCCAGCTCTTGGAGCCTGTTCACGGTGGGGTCGTCACCGTAAACGTCATCTCCTACCTCGGCCTCAGCCATGGCGCGGCGCATCTCCAGCGTTGGCCGCGTTACCGTATCGCTTCTCAGGTCAATCAACATTCCCACTCCCCCTCCTTAACAGATACCCCCAGGAGCCGCGTGCCGGGCCAGGGTCGGCGGCCCCTCCTTCCGGTGATCCTTCTCCGCCCGGGGAGGAAAAACCTCTCGCGGGCGAAGTGGCGCTCGCGAGGAGGAATCGGTGAATCGAAAAAGAATCCCTTCCACACCGCTATGAGAGGAGGCAAGTTCGTGCCCGAAGCGAGAGAACGGTGGACGTGGCGCGGGGCCTTCGTCTTCGCCGTTATCGGCTCCGCCGTCGGCCTCGGCAACATATGGCGGTTCCCCTACCTGGCCTACGAGAACGGAGGCGGGGCCTTCCTAATCCCCTACTTCATCGCCCTGGTCACGACAGGAGTACCGTTGATGATCCTGGAGTTCGCCCTCGGGCACAAGTTCGGTGCCGGCGCGCCCATCGCCATGCGACGACTGAGAGAAAGCTTCGAATGGGTGGGGTGGTGGGCCACCGTCGTGGGATTCATAATCATCACCTACTACGCGGTGGTAATGGCCTGGACCATCAGGTACATGGTCAGCGCCGCCACGCTGGCATGGGGAGAGGACGCTGGGGGCTACCTCTTCGGGCAGGTGTTGCAGCTCACCGACAGCCCCTTCACCCTGGGAGGCATCCCCCTGCCGGTCTTCATCGCCTTCGTCATCGGCTGGGTGCTCATGTACCTCATCGTTAGGAGCGGGATCAAGGGCGTGGGACGGGTGGTCATGATCAGCATGCCCTTGCCGGTCCTCCTATTGATCATCCTCGTCCTGCGCGGCCTCACCCTGCCCGGGGCCATCGACGGCATCAACTATTACCTGGAACCCGACTTCGCCAAACTGGCCGACCCACAGGTCTGGCTGGCCGCCTACGGGCAGATCTTCTTCTCGCTGAGCCTGGCCCTGGCCATCCTCATCGCCTACGCCAGCTACCTGCCCGGGGACGCCGAGATCGTCAACAACGCTTTCCTGGCCAGCTTCGTCAACTGCGGCATCTCCTTCCTGGCCGGCCTCGCGGTGTTCTCCGTCCTCGGTTACATGGCCCTGGAACAGGGGGTCGACGTGGCCCATGTGGCGGCCGGGGGAGTGGGCCTCGCCTTCGTGGTGTTCCCGACGGGCCTCGGGCTGTTGCCCGCCGGAGCGTCGCTCTTCGCGGTCCTGTTCTTCCTCTTGCTCTTCAGCGCCGCCATCGACTCGGCCTTCTCCCTCGTGGAGGGAGTGGTCACGTCGGTGGCTGATAAGTGGAACCTAACGCGCTCCCAGGCCGTGACGGCGGTGACCCTGCCGGCCTTCCTCCTGGGGACCCTCTTCACCACGGGCGCTGGGCTGTACTGGCTCGACATCGTGGACCACTTCATCAACAACTTCGGCCTGGTGTTGGTGGGGCTCGTGGAGTGCATTATCGTCGGCTGGTTCTGGGGGGCGAAAGAGGTGAGGGAATACGTCAACGCGCGGTCTGAGATAAAGCTCGGGCCCTGGTACGAATTCTGTATAAAATACCCGACGCCCCTTATGCTCACCTTGACCCTGATCTGGTCCCTGTACAAGGAGCTCCGAGCTCCCTACGAAGGTTACCCACTGAGCGCCCTGTTCCTCGGCGGGTGGGCCGTGGTCATCGCGGCTCCCATCGTCGCTTATGTCTTAAGTAAACTGCACAGAAGAGAGGTGTCGTAGATGAGCGCCGGCGCCATCGTCATGGGCATCTTGGGTGTCCTCTTTCTCTGGGGCGGCACGGCCTATTTCCTGTCCATCGCCCTTAGGAAACAGGGCTTCTCCCGGAGGACGGATGAGGATGGGAAAGCGACCTCGTCGTGAGGCCGGGCCCGGGCGGCACCACTTTCATTACAACAGCTTGTCCAGGCGTGAACAGAGCTCCTTCTTCGACATGTACCCGACCATCCGTTCGGTCGGCTCCCCGTCCCGGAACAGTATCAGGGTCGGGATGCTCATCACGTGATATTGCCCGGCCAGCTCGTGGTTCTCGTCGGTGTTGAGCTTCGCCACCTTCAACCGACCCTCATACTGCCGGGCCACCTCCTCAATGATCGGGGCGAGCATGCGGCAGGGCCCACACCACTCGGCCCAGAAGTCGACCAGCACGGGCTCTTCGGACTTCAAGACCTCCTCCTCGAAGTTCCCGGCGTGAACCGTAACAATGGCCATCAAGAACCCTCCCTTGCCGGCTAAAAGATCGAAGCCGCCCCTTGGGCGACTGCTTCCTCTGTCTTGTAAAATACCCCACTGTGCCGTGTCCTCCGATGTTTTGAACCTGCGCTCGGCAGGTGGGTGCCCTCCTGACTGCTTTGTAAGTCCACTCTGGGGAGGCATTTACGCCACAGCCAGAGTCCAGGCTCCCTTTGTGAAGGTGTTGGCTCAAAACTTTTCGGCCTACCACGTACACAGCAGGGCGTGCTGACCGCTTCACTTTTCGCCTCGATCATACCACAAGAGGCCTGATCGCGCAAGCCAACCGCCGCGTCATCGTTGCCAATATTTTCACTATTCCTCCTCACGCACTCGTAGCTTGAGCTCCTCGAGCTGATGCGCGCCCACCGCAGCCGGCGCGCCGGTCATAAGGCAGGAGGCGCTGGTGGTCTTCGGGAAGGCGATGACGTCCCTGATGCTGTTCCTACCTGCGAGCAGCATGACCAGGCGGTCCAGCCCCAGCGCGATACCCCCGTGCGGGGGAGCGCCGTACTCCAAGGCCTCCAGCAGGAACCCGAACTTCGCCCGCGCCTCCTCCAGCGAGATACCGAGCGCCGCGAAGACACGCTCCTGCAGCCGGGCCGAATGCAGGCGTATGCTGCCGCCGCCGAGCTCGACGCCGTTGAGCACCAGGTCGTAGGCATCCGCCCGCACGGCCGCGGGGTCGGACTCGAGCAGGTCCGCGTCCTCCGGCAGGGGCGCGGTGAAGGGATGGTGCACCGCCTCGAGGCGGCCTTCCTCCTCGTTGTACTCCATCAGGGGGAAATCCACGATCCACACGAACCTGTCCTCTCCCCGCGCCAGATCCAGGCGTTTCCCGAGCAGCGAGCGGTAATGGCCCAGCGCCGTCCTGGCCACCCGCCAGCTGTCGGCGACCATGAGCACGAGGTCTCCCGAGGTGGCCCCCGTTCTCTGCAGGATTCCCGCAAGCTCCGCCTCGGACAGGAACTTCGCTATCGGTGACCTCACATCATCACCCTTGACCGCCAGCCAGGCCAGGCCCTTGGCCCCGTACTCACCCGCCCTGTCCGCGAGCTCCTCTATCTCCCTGCGGGAGAAGGAACCGCCGCCCTCCACCCGCATGGCCATCACCGATCCGCCGCCGGAGACCGTGCCCCTGAAGACGCGGAACTCGCTCTGGGCCACGACCTCCGAGACGTCTACCAGCTCCATGCCGAAACGCAGGTCGGGCTTGTCGGTGCCGAACCTGTCCAGGGCCTCGCGGTAGGACATGACCGGGAAGGGCGTGGCCAGCTCCCGCCCCAGCACCTCGCGGTACAAGTGGGCCATGAGCCCCTCCGTGAGGGCCATTACGTCGGGCCGGCTGACGAAGGACATCTCCACGTCTATCTGGGTGAACTCAGGCTGCCGGTCGGCCCTCAGGTCCTCATCGCGGAAGCAGCGCGCGATCTGGAAGTACCGGTCCACCCCTGAGACCATCAGCAGCTGCTTGAACAGCTGGGGAGACTGCGGCAGGGCGTAGAAGCGGCCCGGGCTTATCCTGCTGGGGACGAGGTAGTCGCGGGCCCCCTCGGGGGTGCTCCTGGTGAGCACCGGGGTCTCGATCTCCCAGAAGCCCCTGGCATCAAAGTAATCCCGCACGGCCTTCACCAGCCGGTGCCGGAAGCTGAGCGCCTCTAGCATGTCCGGTCGACGGAGGTCCAGGTAGCGGTGTTTCAATCGCAGGGTCTCCTCCACGTCGATGTCCGGCTCTATATAAAAGGGAGGGGTCCGGGACTCATTGAGGATCTCCGCGTCCTCGACCCCGACCTCTATCCGACCCGTCTTCAGCCGCGGGTTCTCGCTGCCCGCGGGCCTCGGGCGCACGTGACCCCGCACGGCCACGACGAACTCGCCCCGCAGCCGCTCGCCTACCGCCGAGACCCTCTCGGGCAGCTCCTGCCCGAAGACCACCTGCACCACGCCCGTGCGGTCGCGGAGGTCCACGAACAGGACCCCGCCGTGGTTACGCACGCGCTGTACCCAACCGGCCAGGCAAACCTCCTGCCCGACCTGCTCCTCGCAGAGCTCACCGCAGTAATGGGTCCTGGACCATTTCATAAGCCAGCCCTCCCGCACCTCTCCTGGATGTATCCTGCCAGTTCCTCCAGCGCTATATCCTCCTGTGTGCCCGTGCCCATGTCCCTCACCACACATCGGCCGGTGGCCAGCTCCTCTTCGCCCACGATGGCCACGAAGCGCGCCCCGAGACGATCAGCGTGCTTCATCTGCTTCCGGAGGCCCCTACCCGTGTACTCCGTATCGGCGGCCACACCTCGCCGGCGCAGCTCAGCCAGCAACACCACGCAGCGCGCCAGGGCCTCCTGGCCGACCGCGGCCAGGAAGACGTCCAGGCGACGCGGACCGGGGAACTCGTAGCCGTGATCCTCCAGGGTCAGGATCAGCCGCTCAAGGCCCATGCCGAACCCAACCCCCGGAGTGGGCTCACCTCCCAGGGTCTCGATCAGCCCGTCGTAGCGGCCCCCACCACATACGGCGTCCTGCGCCCCAAGCCCGGGATAGATTATCTCGAAGACCGTACGGGTGTAGTAATCGAGCCCCCGTACGATGTGATGGTCCACCTCATAGCGGATGCCGAGGGCGTCGAGGTGGCCGCGGAGCCGGACGAAGTGTTCCCGACACGGCCCACACAGGCTGTCCAACATGTGGGGAGCCCTCTCCTTGAGGCGGCGGCAGCCCTCCTCCTTGCAGTCCAGCAGCCGTAAGGGGTTACGCTCAATGCGGCTCCGGCAGTCTGGGCACAGCTGCTCGACACAGGGGAGGAAATGTTCGACCAGCCGGGCCCGGTAGCTCTCCCGACAGGTCGGGCAACCCACGCTGTTCAGCCGCACGGTGAGCCCGTCCAAACCGAATCGCCCCAGGAAGTCCAGCGCGAGGGCTATGACCTCCACGTCCACGGCGGGGTCAGCCGCCCCGAACACCTCCACGCCGAACTGATGATGCTGTCTGTATCTGCCGGCCTGCGGACGCTCGAAGCGAAAGATGGGCTCTATGTAATACAGCTTGGTCGGCTGGGCTGCCGCGTGCAGCCCGTTCTCAAGATAGGCCCGCGCCGTGGGTGCCGTGCCCTCCGCCCGCAGGGTCAGGCTCCTGCCGCCGCGGTCCTCGAAGGTGTAGGTCTCCTTCTGGACGATGTCGGTGCCCTCGCCCACGCCTCTATGGAACAACTCGGTGTGCTCGAAGGCCGGGGTGCTGATCTGCCTGAACCCGTACAGAGCACAGATGTCGTGGATCTGCTGCGTTATGTGCTGCCACTTGTGGGACTCCGAAGGCAGTATGTCGTTGGTTCCACGCGGCCTGGTAGTGATCACGTGAACGCCCTCCCATCCTGACTTTCCAACGTTTAAATGTTACCCACTTTTCGAACGCCTTGTCAAACGCTCCGGAAAATCCCTTGCAAGGACGAGCGTAGTAAATAATCGGCCCCGGTCACCGCCTCTCAGCGGAGGATTTGCCGTGAGCGCCGTCGAAGAGCTACTAGCGTGTATTAACGAAGGGGGAATGTCGTTGCTCTCCACCATCCACAGCCTAAGACACAACTACTTGGGAATCCTATTTTGGACCATTCTGGCCATATGTTTCCTCGGCACGGCCGCCCTGGTGTTCTTCGCAACTTCTCCCCAGGCGGTGGGGACCCTGCAAGAGGTGCGGCTGGGTCAAGAGGCCTTCGCCTTCCACAGATTCGAGTTCGTGAACGACTACCTCGAGATACGTATCAGCGGCGACCCTGAGCCGGCGCTGCTCTTCCCAGTTTACAACGGGAGCGACGTATTCGGTGCGGTGCTCTTAGGCCCGGGCAGCTACACCTTCCGCCCGCCGCAGGAGATCCGCCAGGAGGTACAACGTGACTTCGGCAGGGGCGCCATCACCGACCGGCTCTCGGCCGTCTTCATCCCGGGCTCCTATCAGGAGATCGAGGAGATGCGCTATCGCCTGGAGGCCACCCCTGTTCAGCCGACCGCGGAGGTGCTGGAGGAGGCCAAGGCCTTCCTGCACGACATAAAGCCCCTGGGGCCCAATATCGAGGCCTTCGGCCTGCACCGCCTCTTGTTCTACCGACCGATATACTTCTTCCTGGATATGAGGGGAGAGGGGCTGGGCACCGTGCACTATGAGGAGGGCCGGGCCATAAGCCTGACCTTCGTCGACCTCGGCGGGAAGACCGTCCGCTTCGCCAACCCCCAGGCTCGCCTCGCGGAAGAGCTCCTGTACCCGGTCCCGGAGCAGGCCCTGGTCCCGGCGAGCGTGGCCGTTTTCGGAGTCATGGCCGTCTTCCTGGTCTTGCTGGTGTTCGCCCTCACCATCGACCTGCCGCGGCGGGGGGTGTGGGACGTGAGGGACTGCCGAGGTATGGGGCGATTCGTCCTCTTCGCCCTGACCTTGATAGCCCTAGAGGGCGTGGTCCGATACTACACCTACAGCCGGGAGTACGAGGGGCCGTGGCTGCTCTACCTCCACCTCTTCTTCGGCGGCCTCATAGGGTGGTACGTGTGGCGTTCTGGCGGCCGCCCGCGCGATGTGGGCCTGACGACCTTGAACTCCTTTAGGGGGCTGCTAGTGGGGGCCCTGGTGGGGATAATAGCCGTCTTCTCGCTCACCTTGAGCTACCCGCGGGAGGTACTCGTCGATGACCCGGCGAGCCTGGCCCTGCGCTTCCTCGGCTCCTTCTTCCTGACCTCGCTCTTCAAGACCCTCTACCAACAGGGCTTCGTGCAGGTCATCTTTCAGAGGATCCTGGGCCCGGTGCCGGGGCTGTTGATCACGCCGCCCCTCTTCGGCGTGCTGTCGGTACTGCCCCACCTACTCCTCTGGCAGGGCGAGCTCACCCCGCTTCTGATCGAAGGACTCGTCGTCGTGCCCATCAGCACCTTCCTCGTCGGTTATCTGGTTTGGCGCACGGAGAACCTCTACGCCGGGGTAATGATGAGGGCCGTGCTGGACTTCCTGCCACAGGTCCTGAGGTTCTAGAGATAGGGGTTCCCCAGCCGCTCTTGTCCGATGGTGGTCGGTGGGCCGTGCCCGGGATAGACCCGCGTATCGTCGGGCAACGTCAAGAGACGTTCCCTGATAGACCTGAGAAGCGTCTCGTAGGATCCACCCGGGAAGTCCGTACGCCCGATCCCCTTGGCGAAGAGGGTATCACCTGTAAAGACGATGTCATCAGCCAGGAGGCAGATCCCACCGGGGGTGTGTCCGGGGGTATGTATGACCTCGAGGGCCTCGCTGCCGAAGGCGACGGTGTCGCCGTCCTGCAGCAGTCGATCGGCCTTAAGGGGAGGCAAGGGGACCCCGCCGAGCAACGACAGGTTGCGGGCCGGGCTCTTCAACATGGCGGCGTCGTCCTCGTGAATCATCAGCTTGGCTCCCGTGGCCTTGATCACCGGCTCGTCGGCCGCTATGTGGTCAACGTGCCCATGCGTGTTGATGACGGCCTTCACGTCGACCCTCAAGCGCTTGACCTCTCTCAAGATGTAGTCGGCGTCCCCGCCGGGATCGATTATGACAGCCTCCTTGATCTCCTCACAGGTCAATATGTAACAGTTGGCGAAAAGTGGCCCCACGGGCAAGATACGGACCTTCAACCTACCGACCCCCTAGAAATTCTTCTCGCTGTCGATGAGGATGGTTACCGGCCCGTCGTTGTCGATCTTCACCAGCATCATGGCCCGGAACTCGCCCGTGGCCACCCTGACGCCGGCATCGCCGAGCCGGTTACAGAATTCCTGGTATAAATCCCGGGCGCGGTCCGGGGGAGCGGCTCCGGTGAAGCTGGGCCTCCTTCCCCTGCGCACGTCCCCGTAAAGGGTGAACTGGGACACCACGAGGGCCTCGCCGCCCACGTCGACGAGGGACCGGTTCATCCTGCCCTCATCGTCCGGGAAGATCCTGAGGTTGGCGACTTTATCGACCATGTAGGTCACGTCCTCCTCAGTATCCCCCTCGCCCACGCCCAGGAGGACGACCACTCCGCGGCCTATGCTGCTCACCACACGGCCGTCCACCTCTACCGCACCTCTCCTCACCCGCTGAACAACCGCTCGCATACGCCTCCCGCCTATCTCATCGTCTCCCTGGCCGTGCGGCGAACATCGACCACGTCTCGCACCCTCTTTATCCTGTCCACAAGCCGCTCCAGGTGCTCGAGGTCCCTGATCTCCAACACGAGCTCGATCACAGCGGCTCCGTTGTCGGCTCCCGCACGGGCCGATAGGATGTTGGTCTTACCCTCCGCTATCACGTACAGGACGTCGGACATCAGCCCGGGCCGGTCGATGGCATCGATCTTGACCCGGACGGGATAGAACAGGGAATCCGCCCGGTCCCAGGCCACCTCGATGAGCCGCTCCTGCTTGTCCTTGAGCGCCGCGGCCATGTTCGGACAGTCGAGGCGGTGGACGGAAACGCCCCTGCCGCGGGTAACGTACCCGATTATCGGGTCGCCTGGGATGGGGTTGCAGCAGCGGGCGAAGCGGACCAGGACGTTGTCCACGCCCTTGATGCGCACCCCTTCGGTGGGCTCCCCGTAGCCCTCCCAACGGGACTCCTTGGCCAGCTCCTCCAGCGCAGCCTCCTGTTCCTGGGCCTGCTTGCGGTACTCGTTGAGCAGCCTGGCCACGACGTGCTGGGCGGTGACCCCGCCGTAACCCACCGCCACCAGCAGGTCGTCGGTGGTCTGAAAGTTGAACCGCCGCTTGACCTCGTCAAGCCACTCCTCGCGCATCAGCTCGTGGGGCTCGAAGCCGTGCCTGGCGATCTCCCTCTCCAGCGCCTCGCGGCCCTTCTCCAGGTTCTCGGCCCTCTTCTCCCGCTTGAACCACTGCCGGATCTTGTTCTTCGCGCTGGAGGTCTTGACCATCTTGAGCCAATCGGCGCTGGGCCCGCTGCTCTGCTTGCTGGTCAAGATCTCCACTATATCCCCGTTCTTGAGCGTGTAATCCAGCGGGACGATGCGGCCGTTGACCTTCGCCCCCACGCACCGGTGACCGATATCGGTGTGGATGCGGTAGGCGAAGTCCACCGGGTTGGAGCCGGCCGGGAGGTCGATGACGTCGCCCTTGGGCGTGAAGACGAAGACCTCGTCCTCGAAGAGGTCTATGCGCAGAGACTCCATGAACTCCCTGGCATCGCGCAGGTCCTGCTGCCAGTCCAGGATCTGCCTCAGCCAGGACAGCTTCTCATCGAGGTCCGGGTCGGTCCGGCCCTCCTTGTACTTCCAATGGGCGGCGATCCCGTATTCAGCCGTCCGGTGCATCTCCCAGGTGCGGATCTGGATCTCGAAAGGCTCTCCCTCTGGCCCGATGACGCTGGTGTGCAGAGACTGGTACATGTTGCTCTTGGGCATGGCTATGAAGTCCTTGAAGCGACCGGGAATGGGCTTCCAGAGGGTATGCACTACGCCCAGGGCCCCGTAACAGTCCTTCACCGTGTCCACGATGATCCTGACGGCGATCAGGTCGTAGATCTCCGAGAAGTCACGGCCCTGTTCGTACATCTTCTTGTAGATGCTGTAATAGTGCTTGGGACGGCCCCGGATATCGGCCTTCACACCGACGCGGGCCAGGTGCTCCCTGAGGATACCGATGACCCGTTCAATGTAGCTCTCCCGCTGCTTGCGCCGCAGGCTGACCAATCGCTTGATCTCGTTGAACTTCTCCGGCTCGAGACAGGCCAGGGCCAGGTCCTCCATCTCCGACTTTATGCGGAACATCCCCAGCCGGTGGGCGAGGGGAGCGAAGACCTCCAGCGTCTCCCGGGCGACCTCCCTCTGTTTTTCCTCCGAGAGGTACTGGAGCGTTCGCAGGTTGTGCAGTCGGTCGGCCAGCCGTATCAGCACCACCCTGATGTCCCTGGCCATGGCCAGAAACATCTTGCGCAGGTTCTCCACCTGCTCCTCCTCACGCGACCGGTACTCCAACCTGCTCAGTTTGGTGACCCCGTCCACCAGGAGGGCGATCTCGTCCCCGAACTCCGCACGAACCTGCTCCAGGGTAACCGGGGTATCCTCCACGACGTCGTGTAACACCGCTGCCGCTATAGTTATCACGTCGAGCTCGAGGCCCGCCAGGATCCCGGCCACCGCCAGGGGATGTTCTATGAAATCCTCTCCCGAGGCACGCTTCTGGCCCTGATGGGCCAACCTGGCGAACTTGTAGGCCTTCTCGATGAGCCCGAGGTCCGCATCCTGCGTATATTTCTCTATCTCCGCCTTCAGGAGCGCCACGTCCAAAAGTCGCCCTCCCCGAGCCAACTGTAGAACCCCGCTTGGAGCGGGGCGTCCACCGGAACTAGAAACGCCTTCACTAATACTTTATCACTGAGATCACTTCTCTGCTCTTCAAGTTCTCACGACCCGGCAGGTAAGTGAGCTCGATGAGGAAGGCCACGGCCACCACCTCGCCGCCCAGCTCCTCGACCAGGTCGATGGTCGCGCCTATGGTCCCGCCGGTCGCGAGCAGGTCGTCGACCACGAGGACCTTCTGGCCCGGCCTGACGGCATCCCTGTGGATCTCCAGGACGCTCTTGCCGTACTCGAGCTCGTACTCCCCCCGTACGGTCTCCGCGGGCAGCTTACCCGCCTTCCTGACGGGCACGAAGCCCAGGCCCAGCTCGTAGGCCAGAGGGGCGCCGATTATAAAGCCCCTGGCCTCCGGCCCCACCACCACCTCGGCCTCGTATCCCCGACAGGCCTCGGCGAGCCTATCGATGGCCTCCCGCAGGGCACGCCCGTCCTTAAGCAAGGTCGTGATGTCCTTGAAGCTGATCCCCGGCTCCGGAAAGTCCGGAATCTCCCTGATTAGCGACTTCAGGTCCATAAAAGTCCCCCCTTACCTCACGCCCCGCCCGAGAGCGAGGCCTCCTTGTCCCCGTGCTCCCTCTCCAGAACGAACTGCCTGAAGGATACGCTCTCCATGAGGTCCCTCTTCCTCTTCGCCGTGACCAGACGAACCCGCAACCCGTCCCGCGAGGGGGCGCACTCCAGAAGCTCGAGCTCCCGCAGCACCCACAGGTGAGCCACGGCCAGCCTCCTGCTCATGCCCGTCCCGGCGGCGACCCTGTCCCCGAGAGACTCCCACGACTGCCATCCGGGCAGCCTGTCGCGCAGGAAGCGAAAGACCCTGGCCAGGCTGGTGCGGTCGGGCACGTCCAGGCCCCTGCGACCGGTCGATGGCACCCCTTCGCCGGCCGCCGCTGAGGGCTCGTCCTCGCCAACCAGCTGGTATGAGGGCTCCCCGGCATCGGACAACAGCACGAGGGCTGTGCCCCTTAACCCCAGAGCCCCTGCCTCTCCCAGTATAACCCACGCGGGATCTTCTCTCAACATCGCGGGAACTGCTACCAGCACCTCACCCTCAGGCCGAGGGGCTGAATCGAGCCAGGCCGCGACACCAGCGGGCAGCAGCAGGCCGCAACGCAACCCGTGCTCCCGTAGGGCCCGGGTGAGGGCCCCGTGCCAGGAAAGAGCGTCCGCGGAGCGCCTCACGAAGAAGGCCAGCCTCTTCTCCAAGCTCCGCGCGAGCAGGGCCATGGCGACCACCGTCCTGGTCACCTCGCCCCGCCCCTTCCAGGGCACCCCGACGTTGCGACCGGTGAGCACCCCCTCCAGCAGGGACAACACCGCGCCCGCATCCTCCGGCGGCAGGCCCCTGAGGTCGTGCCGCAGGCCCTTGAGCAGGGCGGCCATCCTGGCGTAGGTCCTCTCGGAGCCCGCGATGTCGAGCAGGGAGAGCTGCACCGAGTAGCGGCCCTGCCATTCGTCGACCTCGAGGTATCCCACCACGTCGACCACCCGGCCGCGCGCCAGCGAATGCGCGCGGTCGCCCATCCCGAACCCCACCACCTGCAGGGTCCCGCCGCGCCCGTCGGCGAGAGACGCCCTGATGTGCTCCCCGCCACCGACCTTCCTACTGGTCACCACCCTGACGCCCGCTATCTCTATAACCGGACGCGGGTTACCGTACCCGAAGGGCGCCAACGCCTCCAGCTCCCGCACCGCCTCCAGGGTAACGTCGGAGAGGTCGACGCGGGCGTCCACCTCGACAGCCGGCACCAGGTCGCCCGGCTCGAGAACGCCCCGGGCGTACTCCTCGATGGCGTCGGCGAACTCCCGTACCTTCTCCCGGACCAGGGTCATGCCACCGGCCCCAGCGTGGCCCCCGAACTCCACCAGGTGGTCAGCACAGGCCGCGAGCGCCTCGTAGACATCGAAGCCCGCGATGCCCCGGGCCGAACCCCTGGCGACGTCTCCCTCGAGGCTGATGACCACCGCCGGGCGGGAGAACTCGTCCACCAAGCGTGAGGCCACTATACCTATCACCCCGGGGTGCCAGCCCTCACCGGCCACCACCAGGGTATAACGACCGCGGGCGAGCTGCGCTGAGGCCTCCGACCTCGCCTGTGCCAACACCTGGCCCTCGAGCTCCCTGCGCCGCCGGTTCTGCTCCTCGAGGGAGGCCGCCAGCCTTCGGGCCTCCGCCTCGTCCTCGGTCAACAATAGCTCCAGGGCCTCACGAGGATCGGAGATGCGACCCGCGGCGTTGAGCCTCGGGCTCAGGACGAAGGCCAGGTGCCGGGCCTCCAGCCGCGGGGCCTCGAGCCCGGCCGCAGCGGCCAGCGCCCTCAGGCCGGGCGAGGGTACCTGCGGCATCCTCGCCAGGCCCTGGCTGACGAGGACGCGGTTCTCCCCCACCAGGGGAACCACGTCGGCCACCGTGCCGAGGGCAGCCAGGGCCAATCCCTCCGAGAGGAGGTCCTCCGGCAACGCGTCCGATCTCACCTCTCGCCACAGGGCTTGGGCTAGCTTGAAGGCCACTCCCACCCCCGCCAGGTCCCGGAAGGGGTAACCGCCCCCGCTGCGGGGGTTGACCACTGCGACGGCGGGAGGTAGCTCGTCCCCAGGACGGTGATGGTCGGTTACGATCACCGGCACCGGCGAGTTGGCCACCTCGGCCACGGCGCTGACTCCGCAGTCTACCGTCAGCACCAGATCGACCCCTCGCCGGGCCAGATTCTCTAGGGCTTCGGCGTGTAAACCGTATCCTTCTCCCTGCCGGCTGGGGAGGTAGTAGTCGACCAACGCCCCGAGGCGCTTTAACACCTTCAAGGTGATGGCGGTGGCGGTGATGCCGTCCACGTCGTAATCCCCGTAAACGCAGATCCTCTCCCCAGCCTCGAGGGCTGATAGCAGTCGCCGCACCGCCTCCGTCATACCCGACAGAGAAAAGGGGTCGTGCAGGCGATCCAGGGAGGGGTCGAGAAAGGCCGCCGCCTCCTCCGGATCGGCAAACCCCCTCGCCGCGAGGACCCGCGCGGCGAGGTTCCCAAGACCCAGTTCAGTCACCAGAGGGTCCGCGGGCCGCCCCGTCCTACGGATCCACCGACATCGACGCTCCAGCTGAAAGATATCCTCGATCTTCACCACCAACCCCCAAAAGAAAAAAACTCCCGCTCGGCCAAGACCAACAAAAAAGGCCGGCAGAGAGACCCCGGCCGTCAGAAGCCCCTACGACCTTGCCGCCTCGTCCACGCCCTTGAGGATAGCATCCCTCTCCTCCCCGAGCTTGGCCAGGGCCTGTTCCAGGTTCTGGTTTTCAGCCTCCAGGGCCTCAATGCGTTCCCGGGCCTGTGCCAGTTCGCCCGTGAGCTTCTCCTCCCTATCCTTCAACGTCTTGATCTCCCCCTCCAGCCTCTTGAGCCTGGACTGGCCCTCCCAGAGCCTGAAGCTCATGCCTATCTGCTTCACCAGGCCCAGCACCCCAACTATCACCGCGCCCCCGGCGGCCGACCCGAGGATGATCAGCACCAGCGGGGTCTCAAACTGGTAGGAGAAGAACCGCACGTTCACTACATCTACGTTCTGGACGGCGAAGACCGCCACGAGCAGGGCGAAGGCCAACGCTAATGCCAGGTACATGCTCAGAACCCACCCTTAGCTATCCTTACCACCTAGTATTCGTCGCCTGTCGGGGAATTCCTGCGGGCTCAAGGCCTCGAACCGGCCTTGCGGGGGGACTGGTCGAGGAGGCCCGTCCACTCCCGGTGGGCTATGGCCACCAGGGTATCCTTCTCCAGCTCGTCCACGATGTACAGGCGGCCGCCGGCGCGGTCGCTGAGCTGCCTCAGGAACTGCCTGTTCGGCTCGAGGCCGATACACGTGAAATTGACCTTGCGCCTGCTGAGCTCACGGCCCGCCTCAAGGGCATCCTCAATGGGGTTTACGCTCCACTTGGGCACCGTAGGCACGCCGTCGGTGATGAGCAGGAGTAAGGCGTTGCGCGTGCGGCTAGAGGAGATGAGCTCGCAGCATCGCCAGAGCCCCTCGGCGAGGGGGGTGAGGCCGAAGGGACGTATGGCGCGCAACCCCTCGTCCAGCAGGGCCGCGCTGCGGGTGAAGGGGACGTAGACCTTGACCTCCCTCTCCTGAAAGGCCACCACCGCCACCTTCTGCGGGCCGGTGAACAGCAGGTGGCGCGCGAGGTGCTTGGCAGCCCTGATCCGCTCGCCCGCCATGCTGGCGCTGGCGTCCAGGAGCAGGCAGATATCTACCCTGACCGGACCACGTCCACCGTAGACCCTGATATCCTCCCTCCTCAGTGAGAACCGTCCCCTGCGTCGACGGGCCATGGCCTCCACCACCGTCTCCGGCCAGGCGAGGTCACCAAGCCAGGCCCCCTTCTCCGCCGCCTCAACCGTCCTGGAGCGGAGGCAGCGGCGTCGTTTACCCCTGACGCCGCTACTAGCACGGGGCCGGGCGGTGGTCAGGGGAGGGAGCCTCCTGATCATCTTCCGGAGGGCCATCTCCACCTCGCGCCGGTAGTTCAGCAGGTACTCCACGAGGTCACGGCCCCTCTCGGTGAGTTGATACTGGCCGCCCCTGAGCTCGAGGTAGCCACGGTCCTTCAGTTTCCGGATGACCTCCCGCAACTCCCCGCCGGCGGCGGAATCATCCACCGCCAGCTGGTCCATTTCTGCGGTCAGGTTGTCCTCCACCAGCGAGTACACCTGGTTGAGCGTATCCGGGTCCTGGACTATCTCCCACAGGTCCTCCGGCGGCATAGGCCCGTGTCCCTTCGGCTGGCCTCCCTCGCCCCTTAAGAGGGAATCGGACGGGGTGGAGTAAGGGGTCAGGTCCGCGGTCCGCCCCTCGCTGGCGTCGTGTACCACGGCCTCCACGGCCCTCAGCTCCCACCCCTGGGCCAGGATCTCCCTCTCCACTGCCAGGAGACAGTAGAAGACGAAGGGGTATTCCTCCTCGGTCAACAACATGGCCAGGTGCACGTGGCTCAGATGTGCCCGGCGCAGGGTGGGCTTGAGGCCGTAGTTGAGCGAACCGGTAACCCGGCCGCCGCCGGTCGCCGTCTGAAGGTCGACCCTATCGAGGAGCGCAGGGCGCCCGAAGGCCGCACCGGCCCGCTTCAAGGCCTCGGCCACCGCCGTGTGGTCCACGTAAGCGATCTCGTGGAAGATATCGAGGTGCAGGATCCGGCCTCTCTCCCGCCTGCGGTAGAAGACACGCCCGGCATCGGCCTTGGTGAGCACGCGTACGACGCCGGGCGCGGCGGGGTTGGTGAGGTGAACGAAATTGCTGATCACCCCGGTGTCCCCGAGCCTCACCCCGCGGGCCCTCCCGAGGTGGTCTCGCAGACGCTCCGTCAGGCGGGCGGCGGCGACGATATCCCCAAGACGAATGAACTCCTCCGGGACGGTCATGGCCATCACCCCTTTACCCAGTCCTCAGGGTCCAGGCTCAGGATCTCCCGTCCGGGACGGAGGGGAGCTCTTACCTCCGGGTCACCGGCGCCCGGGCCGGGAGGACAGTCCTGACGAACCCCCGTCCGCCGACTGTTGAGGTCATCCTGCCGGCCATGGGGCGCCTCCCCCGGCTGGTCCGCCTCTCCGTCGCCCTGCTCCGGGGCCCGCGGCCCATCGCCCCCGTTCCCGGAGAGGCCTGAGGCCATGGACCGCAGGGTCGCTCCCAGCCTCCTGATGAGTCCGCCCCGCTGCTCCTCCCTCTCCGGTGTGCGCTCGGGGTTGGCCGTCACCCCGGTCGGCCTCTGTCCGGCCACCTCGCCTGAGTTCTCGCCCGAGGTCCGGATGCGGTTGGTGATCCGGCCGAGGGTGGCGGGGTCCACACGGTGCTCGAGGGCGAGCGGCGCCACCATCAGCACATCTTCGCGGGCGACCTCAGTGCGGCCGTCGAGGGCGGCCGAGAGCCTAGCCGCCTGCACCATCGCCTCCACCCCACGTAGGCTCTCCAGGGAGAAGTCCACGTAGATGGAGGCCACCAGGTCCTTAATCTGCTCCGGAACCTTAACCCGCGGCACCAATCCCGCCAGTGCCGCGAAGTCGGGCGCCGCCTGTGGGACTGCCGACCTCGACGGTCCGAACAAGATCCTCTTGACCACGTCCTGGCGGCCCGGGCGGGAGACGGTGATGGACAGGTCGAAGCGGTCCGACAGCTGGCGCCGGATCTCCTCGAGAGGCCCGGGGTCCTCGTCCGGGTTGGAGGCCGCCCAGACGGATACGGTCACGCTCATCTCCACTCGCGGCAGGCCTGTCTCCTCAACCTGTATTCGGCCGGGCTTGGTCCCCATCACGTCCAACAGTACGTCGGCGAGCTCCGGCGCGATATCCGCCAGCCGGTTTATCTCGTCCACGAGGATTATCCCGCGGTGGGCCAAGGGAATGGTCCCGGGCAAGAGGACGGCCTTTGCGCCCTCTGCTGCGGTTAGCCTCTCGAGGTCGATGGTGCCCACCACCGTCCCGATCTTCGCCGACGCCGAGATCTCGAGGAAGGGCATAACGATCTCCTCCTGTCCCAGCTCCAGGATCGCCTCGACGGGCAGATCCCGATGGGCGGGACAGTGAGGGGCGCGCGGATGGCAGTTGTATATACACCCCTTGATGCGGAGGATCCTCGGGAGGATGGATCTCACGCTGCGCATAATAGTGGTCTTACCCGTGCCCCTCAGGCCCTGAGCGTGAAGGTGGAGCGGCTTACCCACGTAGGTCGAAAGGACCGCCATCTCCAGGGCCCGGAACAGGTTCTCCACCCCCGGGTGGCGGATGAGATGCGCGTAATCCCTCAAAAGAACAGCCCCCTCAGACATAGAGTCACCGCGCGTTTCTATAGTTTAACCACGCCCCGGTGCAATATGTCAGAGGGGGGACGGCAGGAATTTCCGAGCGCCTATCCCTCGTTCATCCTCTTGACGGGGTTGACGTGGACGAGGACGTCGGACACCTCCTCGACCCTGGCCATCACGGCGTCTTTCACACGGTGCGCGACGCCGTGGCTGGCCGCCACCGTCATGTTCTCGTCCACCCCTATCTTCATATCAACCAAGACCTTGTGGCCCATCCTGCGGGCGCGTACGTCATGGATCTCCAGGACGCCGTCGATGCGGCGAGCGGCGTCAACGATGGCCACCATGATCCCGTCGCCCGCCATCCCGTCCATCAGGTCGTCCACCGCCTCCGTGGCCATCGTCCAGCCGATGCGCGCCACCATGACCGACACCAACAACCCCGCCACGGGGTCGAGCAGCGGGTACCCAGCCCGAGCGCCGGCGACGCCTACCAGAACTGCCACCGAGGACAGGACGTCCGAACGGTGCTCCCAGGCGTTAGCGATCACCGCCTGGCTCCTGAGACGCCTCCCGAGCTTGATCTTGTACTGGAAGAGCGCCTCCTTCACCAGAATCGAAGCCGCCGCGGCCCACAGGGCCAGGCTGCCCGGAGGTGCAGCGACTCCGTTCAAGATGGCGCGCAGCGACGACCAGCCTATGTTCACCGCGGCCAGAAGGAGGAGTATGGCCACGATCTTGGCGGCGATGGCCTCGGCTTTGGCGTGACCGTAGGGGTGACAGGAATCCGCCGGCCGGCCGGCGACCCGCACGCCCAGCAGGACCACACCGGAGGCCAGCACGTCGGATGCGCTGTGCGCGGCGTCGGCAACCATACCGACGCTGCCGGCCAGCACTCCCGCCGTCATCTTGCCCGCCGCCAGCAGGACGTTGACGAAGATCCCCAACCATGCGCCGAAGGCGGCATCCCTCGTCCTCCGCTCAAGCTCCACCGTATCTCCTCCCGCATAAAAAAACCCGCAAGACTCGTTATGAAGTCCCACGGGTGCTTTCCCGTTGCACAAGGCCCGCCCGACGTCGGCTGTGCCGACCGGCTGATCTTGTTTGTACCTTTATTTTAACATCCCATCGACGGTCTATCAAGGCCAAGCGGGCGTATACATTAAAGAGGACAATCCCCGCAGGAGGAGCAGTATGAGGGCAGAGGAGAGGGCGCTGGAACTGGCCATTCGCCTGGGGGCCTTCACGGCCGTCATCGTGCTGGCCGGGATAATCACGCTGGTCCTCACAGAGGCCCTCCCTGCCCTGCGAAGGGGTCTGGGACCCTTCCTGGACACCGTGTGGGCTCCCACCTCTGATCCCCCCAGGTTCGGCCTCGCACCCCTCATAAGCGGGTCCTGGACCGTGACGTCTCTGGCCCTCGTCGGCGGGCTTCCCCTGGGCGTGATCTGTGCGCTCTTCATCTCCGAGGTCGCGGCGGGCCCGTGGCAGGAGGCGAGCAGGGCCCTCGTGGAGCTGACGGCCGCGGTCCCCTCCGTCGTGTGGGGGTATCTCGGGCTCTCGCTCATCGCCCCCGGGATCAAGGACCTCCTCGACCTCCCCACCGGGCTCACGGCGCTCACGGCCGCGGTGGTCCTGGCGGCCATGGCCCTGCCGACCGTAACCGCCGTCTCCATCGACGCTCTGAGGGCCGTGCCCGCCGACCTGCGTGAGGCCGCTTCGGCCCTGGGAGCCACCAGATGGGAGGTAGTGCTCACCGTGGCCCTGTTGGCCCGACGCGGGCTGCTATCGGCCGGCCTCATGGGGACCGGACGGGTGATGGGCGAGACCATGGCGGTCCTCATGCTCACCGGTAACGCGCAGGCGCTAGTCCCCGCGCCCCTCTCGCCGGTGCGGACCATGACCGCCACCCTCGCCGCGGAGATGGGGGAGTGCGTCAGGATGTCGGACCACTACCACGCCCTGTTCCTGGTGGGGTTGATACTGCTGGCCATTACCCTGAGCCTCAACCTCCTGGCCGGAGCGAGGCGGTGGCCGTGACCAGAGCAGTCGTCCACGCCGCCGCCCTGGGCCTCGTGACGGTGACGGCCCTTGCCATCCTGGCCATACCCGTTGCCCTGCTGGCCTACCTTCTCGTAAAGGCCCTGCCGGCGTTGAGTTGGAGTCTCCTTATCTCCTACCCCTCAGACGGCCTGCGGGGGGGAGGCATCCTGCCCGCCATCTACGGCACGGCCTGCCTGGTGGGCCTCACTGCGCTGCTATCGCTGCCGCCGGGGCTCGCCACCGCCATCTACCTGGTGGAGTTCTCCCCCGAGGGGCCCCTCGCGCGCCTGATCCGCGCGGCCCTGTTCACCCTGTCGGGGATCCCGTCGGTAGTCTTCGGCCTGTTTGGACTGGGGGTCTTCGTGCTGCTGCTCGGCTTCGGAAGCTCCTTGCTCGCGGCTTCCCTGACCCTCACCCTACTGGTCCTCCCCCTCATCATCGCCTGCGCGGAGGCCGCCCTGGCGTCGGTCCCCTCCGAGTGGCGGGAGGCCAGCCTGGCCCTGGGATGCACCAGGGTGCAGACCATCCGGCACCTCGTCCTACCCCAGGCGGCCCCAGGCCTGGTCACGGGCACGGTCCTGGCGCTGGGTCGGGCAGCGGGCGAGACGGCGCCCATCCTGTTCACAGGGGCCGCCTTCTACCTCACCGACCTCCCGCGCACGGTCAACGATCAGGTCATGGCCCTCTCCTACCACCTCTACGTCCTGTCGACCACCGTGGCCGGGGCCTCTGAACCGCGCAAGGCGGCCGTGGCGCTCTGCCTGCTCCTGCTCGTCCTGGCCCTGAGCTCCGTTGGAGTGGTCCTTCGCCGACGCTATCTGGGTGAAAGGAGGTGATGGTCTTGACGGTTCAAGTCGACGGAAGACGGCCCAAGATCCGGGTGCGGCACCTCGAGGTCTTCTACCGCCGGGAGCGCATCCTGGGCAGCGTCTCAGTCGACATCTACCCGGGCATCACCGTGATCCTTGGGCCTTCGGGATCGGGCAAGACGACCTTCCTGCGGGCCCTCAACCGCATGCACGACGCCGTCGTGGGGATGTTCGTCTACGGCAAGGTATTCCTCGACAACCGGGACATCTACGCCCCCGGGACCAACGTCCCAGAGATAAGGCGGCGGGTGGGGCTGGTCTTCCAGAAGCCAAACCCCTTCCCGCTATCGATCTACGACAACGTGGCCTACGGTCCCCGCCGACACGGGACACCCCGCCGTCACCTCGATGAGATCGTCCGCTGGAGCCTGGAACAGGCCGGCCTGTGGGAGGAGGTGAAGAACAGGCTGCGGGCCCCGGCTCACCGGCTGTCGGGCGGACAGCAGCAGAGGCTGTGCATCGCCCGAGCCCTGGCCGTCCGCCCCGAGGTCCTGCTCATGGACGAGCCGACCTCCGCCCTTGACCCCTTGGCGGCAGCGCGCGTAGAGGGTTTGATCGCGCGCCTAGCCCGGGACCTCACGGTGGTAGTGGTGACCCATGACATAGAACAGGCCCGCCGTTTAGACGGCAGGGCCCTGCTCTTCCAAGGAGGACGGCTGTTGGCCTCAGGCCCGACGCGCCGCCTCCTCTCCTCCCATCGGGACCATCACGCTACCTCGCGGCACGACCCCGCTCGCGCAACATAACCCACAGCGGGCTGGCGAGGAAGATGGACGAATAGGTGCCGATCAGGATCCCCACCATGAGTGCGAGGGAGAAGTCCTTGATGGTCCGCCCGCCGAAGGCGTACAGGGCCGTGACGGCCAAGAGCGTGGTCAGGGAGGTGTTTATGGACCTCACGATGGTCTGGGATATGCTCTTGTCGGCCACCTGCGCGAAGGTCTCCTTCTTCCGGTACTTCACGTTCTCCCTGATGCGGTCGAAGACCACGATGGTGTCGTTGATGGAGTAGCCGATGACCGTCAGTATGCCGGCCACGAAGGCCCCCGTGACCTCGATCCCCAGGACGGAGAAGAAACCGATGGTGATCAGCGCATCATGCAGCAGGGCCACTATGGCCGCCAGTCCGAACCTGAACTCGAAGCGGAAGGTGATGTACACCAGCATGGCCACCGCCGCGATGGCCAGCGCCATGAGGGCCTGGCGGGTCAGCTCCTCGCTGATGATCCCCGACACCATGTACACGTCCTCGGCCACTATGTCCCCCACCCTCTCCTCGAGGGCGTGGATTATCTCCACCCGCCGCTCTTCGTCCAACCGCGGCGTCCTTATGAACACCGTGGCGGGGTCGGCCTGGTCGCGCTGGAGGCCGCTCTTCGCCATGCCGAAATCGGCCAGAACGTCCCTGACCTCGGCGAGGGTGACCTCACGCTCGAAGGTGAGCGCCATGAAGGAGCCCCCGGTGAAGTCCACTCCCAGGTTCAGCCCGTTGGTCAGCAGGGAGAAGATGCTTATGGCGATCATCACGGCGGATATGGAAAACCATATGGTCCTCTTGTTCATGATCTTCATGGCTTATCGTCCCCTCCCCGCACTGAAAAAGGCTTTGGGGCTGTTCAGCCAGCCCGCATCAATAGCCAACCTCAGGAGATATCGGGTAACCAGGATGGCCGTCACCATGCTGGCCAATATGCCGATGGCCAGGATGAGGGCGAAGCCCTTAACCGGGCCCGCGCCGAACCTGAAGAGCACCGCGGCGCCGATTATGGTGGTGATGTTGGCGTCGAGGATCGTCCGGAAGGCCCGAGAGAAACCAGCGTCAACGGCCGATCGGACTGTCTTGCCGGCCCGGAGCTCCTCCTTGATCCTCTCGAAGATGATGACGTTGGCGTCCACCGCCATGCCTATGGACAGTATCAGCCCGGCGATGCCCGGAAGGGTGAGCACCGCTTTGATGGCTATCAGCGTGAAGAACACCAGGGCTACGTAGATGGCCAAGGCCAAATTGGCCACCAGCCCGGGAACCCGGTACATGATTATCATGAAGAGCACCACTGCGGCCACCCCGATGAGCCCGGCGATCCTGCTCTTCTGGATAGAGTCGTGGCCCAAGGTCGCGCTCACTGTCCGGTTGGAGATGATCTCCATGGGAACCGGCAGGGCGCCCGAGTTGAGCAACACGGCCATGTTCTGGGCATCCTCGATGGTAGCATAGGGCGATATCTCCGGCTGTTCGATCCCGGGCTCCGTTACCGTCGGCGCCTGCAAGAGCTCGTCGTCGAGGTAGATGCTGATGGGCTGACCCACCAGCCTGGTGGTCGCCTCGGCGAAACGCCTCGCGGCCTCAGGCTTGAGCTCCAGCGCCACCGCCGGCAAGTTACGGTTGTTGAACTGCGCCCGGGCCTCGATGAGGTCGTCACCGGTGATGATGACCTCGCCGTCAGGCCCCTTGAATTTGAGGACGGCCGTCCTGCCGATGAGCTCGGCGGCCTTCCCCGGGTCCTCCACGCCCGCCAGCTCGACCAGTATGCGGTTGCCCTCCTGTCGCTGGATCACCGGCTCCGATACGCCGAGTTTGTCCACCCTGAACCTGATAATGCTCAGGGCCTTGACCATATCCTCCTCTGTGACCGGACCGGTCTCGGGGTCCTCCACCGCCTGTAAGACGACCCTGGTGCCGCCCTGGAGATCTAGCCCCAGGCTCACCATCCGGTAGGCCGGTTGCCCCAGGACGGGGTTATCGTAGAGGAAAACATAACCGATGAATAATATGAGAATGACGAACAAGGCCAGCAAGGCCTGGCTGCGCTGCCGCATCCGGTCCGCTCCCCCCTTGCGCATAAAAAAATACACTTGGGACCCAAAAGACCCACAGTCCATTATATATCCCCACAGAAAAGTTTGTCAAAAGGCAATAATGCCTAGTCCGTGTAAAGAGAAAGTAGGTAAACCCCCGAGATTGATGAACTCGATTACGCCACTTCGATACCAGCCCGAGACAATTCGCGTAACAACTTTCATGTACGTCTCTTGCTCACCGGCCCCGGCATCCAGTAGCGCCCCCGCCGAAGCTCATAATCCAGGCGATGGGCCACAACCTGGCTCTCATAAAGGAACATCTTGCACCAAGGAAGCCTTCACTGACTACCTTCACAAGCGAGGGGTTGACTTGGTGGAGGTGCAACAGATCAGCTAACGGTTATGCACCAATGCGCCAGGGAAGATTTAAGGCAAAAGAAAATACGGCGTATGAACATACTATACAAGGTGGACAACGACCCAGCGCAGAAAGCTGCCTCTTACCTGGCAAACAAGCAGGTCATGGTAGAATAACTGAACCAGTGACCCAGGAGCGGCGCAGGTCGGGGTGCGGTTTTTCAGAGGTGTGCAAAATTAGAGAGGGGTTGAAGCAGGAAGGGGCACCCTCCCTCTGGTAGGTGTAAAGGTAAGACCAGGAGGTCTAATAGATGGCCTAATATCAGGTTGCCCTAGACGCCCATCGCCCCCTTGGTGTTGATAACGGCCGAGTGCAAATTCCTCGCATGTTAAGAAAACGGCTGGGAGGGGGCCTGCACTTTGAAGCGGCGGCAGGAAAGGATTTCCCAGAGGACTAAAAGCTAGTCATCTACTGCGGGGGAAGTAGGATTGACCGTGAGACGGCATTCATCAGGCTACGTAGGCTGAAGGAGGCGGGGGTGCCGGTGGTCAACTGTGGTGTTCTGAGCGCCCATGAGTTGGGCATACTGACCCGCGCATTGCGGCCTCTGCTGAGACCCCGGTCCGCCACCAAGCGACAACTCGCGAGCGGGCACTGGGCAGCCAGGGGCCACATCAACGGAAACGCAACAATAGGCGGCCAAGGACTGGGCATCAGAACTGGGGACAGCCTCAGTCGACCACCTGGGTTGTCTGCCGACGGGCATTAGGAAGGTAGAAGTATCTGGTGATGGCAGACAGGAGGGGAACGATAAATGAAGATTGAGCTCAGGTATCTCACCAGGACCGCTGTATTGCTTGGCCTCACTCTGGCCTTTCAAATGCTCAGGCTGGGCCAAGCCTTCACCGGCCCCGCGGTAAACGCCATGCTCTATATCGCCACCGCCATGGTCGGGATATCAAGCGGGGTCTTCATCGGCCTCATAACACCCTGGATAGCGCTGATCGTGGGAATACTGAAACCAGTACTCGCGCCAGCCGTTCCCTTCATCATGGCCGGCAACGCATCCTTGGTCATCATCTTCGGTTTGCTGCAGGCGAGGAACCGGTACCTGGCGGTCGCCGTTGCGTCAGTGGTCAAGTATCTCATCCTGGCCTCCGCCGTCCGCCTCATCCTGGAATTGCCTCCTCCGATGACCGTTGCGCTACAGCTGCCGCAGCTCTTCACTGCTCTTGGTGGCGGAGTGGTTGCCCTATTGGTCCTGCGGGCGTTGGCAGCCATCGGCATGGAGCCCCTTGCTAAGAGATGAGGGACATAGAAGGCACCCACCGAGCATAGCCAGGCTCAAAGGGCGCTCACTGCCTTGAGGCCTTATGATCGGGCGGGTGGCAAAGCCCACTAAGACAGCGCTCCTCCCGACGATGAGAAACCGGGGTGGAGAGTGGGGAAAGGCTCTCCACCCCGCGGTTCGGCCAAGTTCAGTACCTCGAGCGTCGGGTGTAGTGGGTGTGTAAGAGTTCGTGCGACCGGTGACCTAGCGGCTTGCCTAAGAACTCTGCGTACAGCTGCTTTAGGGCCGGATTCTCGTGGGATTTCCGCAAGGTCATCCTCTCGTCCACCGTGTACATCGCAGCCACCCGCCTGGCCCTGATCGCGTCGTTGCTGGGAATCGGTTGCCCGCCGCCACCGATGCACCCTCCTGGACAAGCCATGACCTCTATGAAGTGGTAGTCCGCCTGGCCCGCATCGACCAGGTCCAGTAACTTACGAGCATTACCCAGGGTATGAGCCACCGCCACCTTTAACTCGAGGCCGTCAACATCTAGCGCAGCTTCCTTGATGCCCTTGAGCCCTCGGACCGGGGTGAACTCCAGGGGTTCCAGCGTCTTGCCGGTAATCACCTCGTAGGCGGTGCGCAGGGCCGCCTCCATCACCCCGCCGCTGGCTCCGAAGAGCGCCGCTGCCCCGGTACCTATCCCCAGCGGTGCATCGTAATCCTCTTCAGGTAGGTTGGAAAAATCGATCGCTGCCTCCTTCAGCATGCGGCAAAGTTCCCGGGTGGTCAGCACCGCGTCCACGTCCTGGTAACCGCTGTCTCGCATCTCGTCCCGTACAGCTTCGAACTTCTTGGCTGTGCAGGGCATGATGGAGACCACGTAGATGTCGGCCGGATCTAGGCCTGCTTTGCGGGCATAGTAGGTCTTGACCAGAGCGCCCAACATCTGCTGTGGAGATTTGCAGGTGGACAGATGATCCAGCAGATGTGGATAGTTATGCTCAATGAACTTGACCCACCCCGGGCTACAGGAGGTGATCATCGGCAGTCGGCCGCCTTCCTGGATACGCTGAATCAGCTCGTGGGCTTCCTCCACGATGGTGAGGTCAGCACCGAAGGTAGTGTCGAACACCCGGTCAAACCCCAGACGCCGTAGCGCTGTCACCAGCTGCCCAGTGACGTCGCTCCCGGGCTCCATGCCCAGCCCCTCGCCCACCGAGACTCGGGTGGCCGGGGCCGTCTGGACCACCACGTGCTTGCGCGGATCGGCCAAGGCTGCCCACACCTCAGCGGTGCTGTCGCGTTCGTGTAAAGCTCCGGTGGGACAGACCAGTGTACACTGACCGCAGAACACACAATCCACATCCACCAGGTCAACCCCAAAGGGCGGGGCGATCACGGTCTCAAAACCCCGTTCCTGGGGAGCGATGGCCTTGACCGACTGCAGGTGCTCGCACACCTGTACGCACCGCCGGCAGAGGATGCATTTTTCCATCTCCCGTACCAGTGCCGGCCCGGAATCATCCAGCGGCCGAGGGAACCGCTCTCCCTCGAAGCGCACTGCGCGGATCCCGAAGGCCTCGGCCAGATCCTGCAGCTCGCAGTTGAGGTTGCGGATGCAGGTGGGGCACTCGTAGGGATGGTCCGAGAGGATCAGCTCCAGGGTGGTCCTCCGGGCCTTCCGGACTCTGGGCGAACTGGTGATGACCTCCATGCCGTCACTCACACGGGTCGCACAGGCCGGCTGCAAGGCCCGGGCTCCTTTCACCTCCACCAGACAGATGCGACAGGCTCCCAGGGGGCTGAATCCTTCCAG
The DNA here is from genome assembly GCA_002375895.1 of Firmicutes bacterium UBA3576. Lineage (GTDB taxonomy): Bacteria > Bacillota > Sulfobacillia > UBA3569 > UBA3569 > UBA3569. The sequence goes on along the minus strand of DFND01000043.1, from coordinate 20,214 downwards.
ATAGCACAGCGTAGGTATCTTTATGCCGACCTGGCGGGCAGCCTCCAGGATGGTGGCGCCCTCCGGGACCCTTTTCTTCTGATTGTCTATGGTCAATGTGACCGTACCCATGATTCACCCTCCCATCAGGTTGAGGCTAAGGCGACCGTGAGCACCAGGTGGCCCCAAGGCCACATATCCTTCACTTTCATCCGCCCCTCCGCATCCTCACCCCAGTCAGGGTAACTCCGCGGACGGCGGTGCCCCTCGGCACGGTGATCCGTCTGCCGTCTATGTCAATGCGTCGATGGTAACCTCCTGCCCGCCTTACCTGACAATTGCATCGAAGCGGCAAGCCTCCACACAGGCTCCGCATCGCGTGCACACCGCGGTATTGATCTCGTGCGGCTGTCTGCGCTCACCCATAATGGCCCCTACCGGACACGCTTTCTTGCACGCGCCGCACCCAACACAGACATCGGCCAAGATCCGGTACTCCAGCAGCGCCTTGCACACCTTGGCGGGACAGCACTTATCGCGCACGTGCGCCTCGTATTCTTCGCGGAAGTACCTGATGGTGCTCAGTACTGGATTCGGCGCTGTTTGCCCAAGGCCGCACAGCGCGGAGTCCTTGATCTGCTGACCGAGCTCCTCCAGTAGCTCGAGGTCGCCTTCCCGCCCCTCGCCGGTGGTGATGCGTTCCAGGGTCTCCAGCATTCGCTTGACGCCTATGCGGCACGGAGCGCACTTCCCGCAGGACTCGTCCTTGCAGAACTCGATGAAGAACTTGGCCACGTCCACCATGCAGGTATCTTCATCCATAATCACCAGACCGCCGGAGCCCATCATGGTGCCAAGCTCGGCCATGGATTCATAGTCGACGGGTACGTCCAGGCAGGGCGCGGGGATGCAGCCTCCTGACGGACCGCCGATCTGAGCCGCCTTGAACTTTTTCCCGTCCGGAATTCCCCCGCCGATGTCGTAGATGATCTCGCGCAGGGTAATTCCCATGGGCACCTCCACCAGCCCGGTGTTCCTGATCTTGCCCGCCAGGGCAAACACCTTGGTCCCCTTGCTCTTCTCGGCACCGATGGAGGCGAAGGACTCGCCTCCCCCCAGGATGATGGGCGGGATATTGGCAAAGGTCTCCACGTTGTTGATGAGCGTCGGCTTCCCCCACAACCCTTCCGTCGCCGGGAAGGGCGGCCGCGGGCGGGGTTCGCCGCGCTTGCCCTCGATGGAAGCCAGCAACGCCGTCTCCTCGCCGCACACGAAGGCGCCGGCACCCACCCGGATTTCCACATCGAAATCGAATCCGGTCCCAAAGATGTTGGAACCCAGCGTCCCGTACCGTCGAGCCTGCTCGATGGCCACCGAGAGACGCTGCACCGCCAGCGGATATTCGGCACGCACGTACACGTACCCCTGGTTGGCGCCCACGGCAAACCCGGCAATGGCCATGGCCTCCAGCACGCTATGGGGGTCACCTTCCAGAATGGAACGGTCCATGAACGCCCCCGGGTCCCCTTCATCGGCATTGCACACCAGGTACTTGGGTTGCCCCGGAGCGCGGGCGGTGAACTCCCACTTGAGACCGGTGGGGAACCCCCCACCGCCGCGGCCCCGTAATCCGGACTTTTTCACCTCAGCGATGACCGCTTCCGGGTCGCCCTGCTGGAGGACCCGTGCCAGAGCCAGGTACCCATCACGGGCAATGTATTCCTCTATGGATTCGGGGTCGATCAGTCCAGTATTGCGCAGGGCAATTCGAGTCTGCCGGGAAAAGAAGCTGATCTCCTCCAGTACCGGTACTGGTTTCAGATTTTCAGTCCGGTAGACGAGATCCTCGACCACCCGCCCCTTGAGCAGGTGCTCCTCCACAATCCGCAAGGCACTCTCCGGCGTCAGCTGCCGGTAGAGCACACCCTCAGGATAGACCACGATCAGCGGACCCATATCACAGGGTCCCATACACCCTGTTTTCACCACTAGGACTTCATCCGCGAGATCATGGGTTTTCAGTCCCTCGAGCAGCGCCTCTTTGACTGCGTGGCAGCCCGAAGACACGCATCCCGTCCCGCCGCATACCAGAACGTGGGCACGGTATTGCTGCATGACGAAGAGCCCCCCTCTTGGTCGCTAGCTCCTGGCAAGAACCCAATCTCCAATGATCTGCCGGTTCACCACGTGCCGAGCCACAATCTGGCGGGCCTTGTCCGCGTCCACCCGGGCGTAGGTCACTTTCTGCTGGCCCGGCAAGATCACGTCCACCAGAGGCTCGTACTCACACAGACCCACACACCCCGTTTGGGTCACGGTAACGTCAGCGAGCTTCCGCTTTGCCACTTCGTCCAAGATCGCCGCCATGACGTCACGGGCCCCGGCCGCGATACCACAAGTGCCCATGCCCACCGCAATCTTGGTGGCTCCCTCCCCCTCGCGAACCCGCATGCGCTCCTGGGCCTTGAGCCTAATCCTTTCCAGGTCCTGCAACGATTTCATGGGTTAACACCTCCGTGCAGGTTATCCAGACTCTCGGCGAATAACTCCCGCAAGCACTGAAACACGGTCGGATCATTCAACGCGACTTCGCCCAATCGCGCCCGGAGCTCGCTGCTGGTGAAGCTGAACTCACGGTCTCCAAACCGATGCCGATAACAGAGCTCCAGGTCCGGATTGGCAGCCAGGATCACCGCCAGAGTCGTCGGCACATCACCCAGCGGAGGGCAGTCGATGTGGGAGGCATCGAAAACCGCCTTAACCCGGGTGCCCGCTCCTACCTGGGACTCCAACTCCACCCACCCTCGGGTGGCCTCGGCTGCTGCTCGGAGCAGCGCCAGCCCTAGACCTAGGCGCCGCGTGGTGCGAGTGGTATAAAAGGGATCAAATGCCGCAGCCCGCGCGGCCTCGTCCATTCCGCGACCATTGTCCCGTACTTCGATGACTATCTTACCATCAGCTGCACACTGATCGAGGAAGACGCAGACCCGATCGGCACCGGCTTCAATGGAGTTTTGAACCAGGTCAAGAATGTACAGCGCGAGCTCTTCCATCTTGCGTGCGCTCTGCCTCCCCGTCGTACCTGTTCAGGATGGCGGGGATCCCTTCCGGCTTCACCCGCGCGTATACGTCGTTGTCCACCGTGACGACAGGAGCCAAACCACAGGCGCCCACACAACGCACCACTTGAAGGGAGAACTTGCCGTCCTGCGTCGTATCTCCCACCTTGACCTTCAGGTCCTTCTCCAGCCTCTCAATGATGCGGTCGCTGCCGCGGACGTAACAGGCCGTGCCCATGCACACCGATATGGTGTGCCTTCCTTTGGGCTTGAGGGAGAACAGGCCGTAGAAAGTGACCGCTCCGGAAACGTCGCTCAACGGCACTCCCAATCCTTCAGCTACCCTGACCAGCACCTCTCGGGGCAGGTATCCCAGCCGTACCTGGATCTCATGCAGAACTTGTATCAGTGGCCCCGGCTTGTCCCGATACTTTGCCACCACCTCATCGGCCACCTTCAGCATGTCTTCATCGACGGCTGCCTGTCCCATGGCTCGGCAACTGCATGAGGACAATTCCATGAACGCCGCTCCTCCTTTCAGCAGATCTCCTGGGCCCTAGAGTCCTCTTGCCTAATCCAACACCACTACCTGCCGCCCGGCCTCGCCTCGTAACGCCAGACGGATTTCTTCCAGGACTGGGCTATCGATGTAGAATGTGGTCCTCGCCGGCACTATGCCGCTGGGGTGGTGGGCGTCAGAGAAAGAGACGATTCGATAACCTCCAAGACCTCCCAGCTGCTGGCGCACCTCCTGCTCGCGGGCGTAAGGAGAGATCTCCAGTGCCGGCACGTCGAGCCCCTCGGGAATCACCCCCAGCATGGCTAACAGACTGTACGCGGGACGGTCCACGTGAGCCGGTATGCATAACCCTCCCCGGGCCTTGACCTCAGCCACGACTTCGTCCAGGGAAGCCTCTATAGAAAGCGCCAGGAGCCGCTCCACTTGACCCGCCGGTTGCCCATCGGCCGTGAAGCGAATCTGGGGCCCGAACCTTCGCTCATCGTTGGGACGGTACGGCAGGTGGCGGTACACCCATTCCTGCCAGTCCCAGGCTGCCTCCAGCTGGGGGAGAAAACACAACACGTGCACTTCCTCCCGAGTCTCCACTTCCATCCCCGCCAGGCACGCGATCCCCCTGCTGGCCAGGGCCGCCGTCACCGCTTGGACGTTCTCGCAGGAGTTATGGTCGGTGACCGCGGCCAGCCGCACTTGGGCGACCGCCAGCTCCTCCGCGATGACGGCCGGCGTCATGTCCGCTCCCGCGCAAGGAGATAGAGCAGTATGGATGTGAAGGTCTGCTGAATACCAACGCATTTCATCCATCCCTGCTTAAAAGCGCGTACAACCGCCCCGCCGCCTCGAAGGTGGTGCGGTCGGTAGTGAGAATCGGGGTCCCTTCTCTTTGGGCCTTGGCGAGTAGCTCCGCAGAGGGTTCTTTCCCGGCCGTGACCACCACCGCGCTGAGGTTCAGCAAGCTGGCCACCGCAGCCACATTCTGGTGGGTCTGTATGGTCAGCCAGACCTGACCCTCGCTGGCATGCCCGATCACGTCGCTTAACATGTCCGAGCAGTAGGCCCCGGTGACCTCACCATCCAACGAGCACTCGGTCGTTCTCACCTTCAGATCGAGGGCCCTCACCAGATCTCTCACCTTCACCTCTCTTCACCGCCCTTCTCGCTTTCGGTACTCATGGCCGGCGGCACCTTCCGGGCCAGGTCCACCACCTGCTCGGCGAGCTCCTGCACCCGCTCGCGCAGCTTGAAAATGCAATCGGTCTCCATGGCGTCCTGACGCACGATGTCCTCGGCCAGCGCGCGGCAGCTGGGCGACCCGCAGGAACCGCAATCCAAGCCTGGTAGCCGCTCCAGCGTTTCCTCCAGCAGTTTCATCTTCACTATGGCTCGGTCGATGTCTTCGTCCAGCTTCATGACGGGACGAGGGAGTATTTCCCCTCGCATGTCGAAGTAACCCCGGGCGAAACGATCCTCCAAATAGTCCATGTCTAGAACGCTTCGCTTATCCCAATGCTGCTCCGCCAGCTGCCGTAAGCGCACCCGAGCTACAAAGGGGTTTTGGACCACCAGCGGGCCTCCCACGCAGCCCCCCACACAAGCCTGAGCCTCTATGAAATCGACATCACCCAGTCGTCCCCGTTCCAGCTCCTCTAGTACGGAGATGACGTAGTGGATACCATCCACCGCCAGCAGAGTTCCCCGCCCCACCGCCATCGCCTCGCCTCCGGCACGCCCCCAACCGATCCCGGCGGCGGTAGCCTGAGGTGCGACCTCTCGCCCCCGGTCCAGGCGTGTGAGCACTTCTCCATATATCAAAGACATGGAAATGACCCCGTCTACCGCGGATTCACTGGTACCCACGGGCTGCTTTACCGCTGTGACTTTGGCCGGGCACGGAGTGATGAAAAAGGCGCCCACTTCCTCCGGTTTGAACCTCCCGTCGGCCAAGGCACGCTCCTTGGCCAGCCTGGCAGCCACCTCCATGGGGGACTTGATACGCACGATGTGGTCAAGAAGACTGGGAAACCTCACCTGCATCAGCCTGATGACCGCCGGACATGCCGACGATATCATGGGGCGCCGTGCCACACCTAGCTTCAGGGCTCGGCGGAAAGCGTAGCTCACTGCCTCCGCAGCCACCGCCACCTCGAAAACCTCGTCAAACCCCACCTCGAGGAGGGCTCCCAGCACTCTGCTCGGGGAAACCTCCTGCCGGAACTGCCCGAAAAGGGAGGGTGCTGGAAGTGCGATGGCATGTCGAAACTTGGCCACTACCTCCATGGTATCGCTGACTGCGATCTTGGCGTGATTGGGACAGATGCGGATACACTCACCACAGTCGATGCAGCGCTCCTCGATGATACAGGCCTTGCCGGCGCGCACCCTGATGGCCTCGATGGGACACCGCTTTATGCAGTTGGTGCAACCCTTGCACTTGTCGCGGTCCAGGGTAACTGAATGGAAATGCTCGGTCATTGACCCTCACCGCTTCGCTTTATGATGATCCGCACCTGCGTGCCCTTGCCCACCTCAGACTGTATGTCCAGCTCATCGGCACAGCGCTTGATATTGGGCAAGCCCATGCCAGCACCGAACCCCATCTCGCGGATATGAGGAGGCGCGGTTGAGTAGCCTTCCTGCATAGCCAAGGATATGTCCGTAATACCGGGGCCCACATCGGTGGCCACGATCTCCACTTGGTCTGAAGTTATGGAGGCTTTTATGGCTCCCTCCCGCGCATGGATCACGATGTTCATCTCCGCCTCGTAGGTGGCTATGGCCGCCCGACGGACCACGCCATCGGGCATGCCCACCTGGATTAGCGTCTTTTTCACCTTAGCAGCCGCATCTCCCGCGGAGACGAAGTCCATGCCCCTTACGGGAAACTCGAGGATAAGCGGTGCAGGGGACCGGGCTGGTTCACGTCCTCCGGCACCGAAAGGGCGAGATTCATTCTGCTCCCTGTCTACCACCATCCTCAGTACACCCTTTCAGACCCGCGCAGTACAGCAGGCCGCAGCTGTCATAGAGAAGGTATCGAGTGGTGAGAAGCGGCAGCCTGATATCCTTGGCCATCTCCAGCACTGGCTCAGTGGGCAAAGGTCGCTTTCCTCGTACGAATACCACTGCCGCCGCATCCACCATCTGAGCGGCCCGCACAACTTGGGCATTCGTTATGCCGGTAAGCAACAGCGCACCCGGAGGTGCAAAGGCCAAAACATCGCTCATGAGGTCGCACCCAAAACCGCTAGTCACGACGCGACCCATCTGGTCATTACCCACCAGCACTTCGGCCTTAAGGATGTCCTTCACTTGCTGCAGGGTCAACACGCAATCCTTCAACTCCGATAGGAAAATCCAATAGTTGTGATTTTTTTCACAAATTGAGTTATCAATAAAGCGAGGTCCTGTACGGGCCTCGAACAGCCTGTGAGGCTTGCCGCGCTCTCACATTATATATCGGTCCATAATTCAGGTCAACCATTTGGAGGATGTAAAGTATGGGTAGTGCGCCCTGCAAAGGTCCAGGGTCGGGATCCGCGCGGATTCCGGACCAAATCGACCACCCATTCCGGAAATAGCCGACCACCCTGGCCCGGCGACGAAGCGGCGCTGGATAACCCATCAAGAGGGATGGCCCTCCTAGCACCGAAAGGGTTGGGGAAATGCCCAGAAAGGTGGCAGGAGGTCATGGCCAAGAGGAGGTTATCCATGCGGAAGATAAAGGAGTGCTACGGTTACGTTGGGACCTGGGCCTGGGGTTCGCCTGATTGCCCGGCGTCTATCGATATCTCATAGCACCGTTAGCGACCTGTTAAGCGGGCCGAGGCTGCGGGAACATCTTAGCCGTTGCCTACTGAACTCGGCTATACCCCGGTAACAGCGGGCGCCGGCGCACACGGCCCGAGCCTGGCTGGCATTGGGTATTACAGCTTCTATGGCCTGAATACGGTGGTGCGGTAAGCTGGATGTTGTCCTGCGCCAAAGGTACCGGGCCGGTGAGAAAGATTTCGTTGACTTCGCCGGTTTAACCGTCCCAGTGGTGGATCCGAAGAAAACATCACTCCCTGCTGCTCACCCATCCTGTGATATTCCATCACGGTCATAGTGATATCGCGCCAGTTTCTGCCGGCTGGGTGTCCTACGGCCCGCTGGTAAGAATATAAGGCTTGCTCGTGCCGGGGTTAGTCATTCACCCATGCCCTGCAACGGAGCCCGGCCTGACTTTGAGCACGTGGCGTCGACCCGTAGGCGTAGCCTCGGAATCTAAAGGGAGTAGCCTTTTCCGCGTCAACAACCGGGACCCCAGGTTCAAAGCAACTTCACGTCGTTGATCACCAACGAGAACAGGGCCTTTAGCCTCTTGGCGGCCCTCCGGCACATGACCATGCGCGAGAGGAATATCTCAAAGTAGTCCATCACCGGCGATATCTTGGTATCGATGGTGAGCTCAAGGCACACCAGCCTCGCCTCGCCGTCCACCCTTACGAAACTACGCTCCACGGCGTAGTTCACCCGGTCGTGGATGTCGAAGCTGGACTTCTCGGGGTTGCGAACCCGCGACCGGTGGACGTCGGACTTGTCGGCTAGGATCAGCGCAGCGGCGACATCGTTGACGGGCTGGCCGTACTCCTCCTCGTGGTTACCGATGGCGGCGATCACCTCGGCGACCTCCGCGGGGGGCATGCCCAGCCTCCGCAAGATGTGCCAGGCGAGGATGGCCCCCGACTGCCCGTGGGCGTATCTACTCACGACGTTGCCCATGTCGTGCAAGTAGCCGGCGATGGCCGCCAGCTCCGCCGCTCTGTCGTCGTGCCCGAGCCTGAGCATGATATTCCTCGCTATATCCGACACCAGGTTGGCGTGCCGAAAGCCGTGTTCCGTGAACCCCACGGCCCCGAGATGTTCGTGTCCTCGCTGAATATATATCCTGACCTCCGGGTCGGCCTTAACGTTCTTCACCGTTATGGACATGGCGGCTCCCTCCGATCTCCTCTAGGACCGTCTTGAGGACCTCCTGCGGCGTCATGTGGTCCGTCTTGATATACAGGTCACAGTGCTCACGGGCGTGCCTCAACCGGTACCTCTGTTCTCTCAAGTACTGTGGGCCCCAGGGGACTGAGCGCCTCTTACGCACGGTCTCGTATTCACAGTCGAGGACCACCAGGACGTCCGGGCGCCGGCGCGCCCACATGGACTTCGCCCCCGAGTGCTCCTGAGCCACGCTGTAGGCATCGTAGCCCTGCGACCTGAGCCCCTCAACGAGGGTCGTCTTGCCGGAACAGCAGACACCGACAACGGCTATCTTCATGCCGCCTCCCTCCCTCGCGGAGAGCCGCTCCCTCCTCACAGCGGGTAGGAAAGGGACAGGCGTCGTACCGTGTCCTCGCCGTCATCCTCCTCAACCACCATGCTGAGGACCGTCATATCGTCGGCCGGCTTTCCGCCGTCCCGGTTCACCGCCTCGTGTAGCAGCTCCTCAGCCAGGTCGGTGGAGATCTTCCCCCTGCGGAGCAGGAAGGCGAGGGGCCAGCGCGGGCTGTAGGAGCCGGAGCTCCTCCCCGCCGCCGATATGCCGTCGGTGAAGGCCACCACCGCCAGGCCCCGCTGCAGCCTGTACTCCCGGATGGTAGGCCTCATGAAGTTGTGCACCCCTATGGGCTCCACCCTCTCGTCCAGGTAATCGGGCTCTCGTCCCGGTCCGGGTATGACCACTACTACCGCGTTACCGTTCCGCGACGCCAGCAGGGTGCCCGTCATGAGGTCCACCGATATGATCGTCAGCGTGGAGAGGACTTTCCCGTCCTTCACCGCGTGAAGATAATCGTGAACGGCCCGGGCCACGGCGCCGTCCCTGGTGCCCTCCCCGAGGAGGGATACCGCCTTCTTGGCAACCAGGTTGCTGATCCGCTTGGCGGACGCACCGGAGCCCTGGCCGTCGGCCATCACCACCGAGAAGCCGCCCCGGGACCGCTCTATGACCTCCAGGGTGTCGCCGCTCTCACGGTGCCCCCAGCGAGGCACCTTCGCCGCTGAGAATCTAACCTTCATGCCGCTGCCTCACCTTCAGGCTCCTGAGCCTGTTGACGGCCGCGCCCAGCTCGAAGATGCGGACCATGGCATAGTCGCCCGGGTTCTGCCCGCGGAAGGGGGAGAGGACGTCCAACCCCCCTCTGCGTATATCCCCCATGACCTTCTCCAGCGCCTCCCTCAAGGTGGTCCTGCTGTCGAAGTATCTGGTGGCCGCGTAGTAAAGAGCGTCCCCAATGGTACGGGTCTGGCTCTCGTCCACCAGCTGTTCCACGGCTGAGAGGTCGATGTTCTCGCTGCCGAAGGTGATGGTATGCAGGCCGCGGGCGGCTATCTTGACCTTCTCCCTGCGGCCCCGCCTGGGGTTCAGGCTCTCGCCCAGGGGGCTACGGGGGGTCACCGGGCCGAAGCTGCCGCCCCCCTCGGCTTGGCGGCCCTGGCCGAACCTCTTGGCGATCTCCCGCGCCCGCGCGGTCACATCCTGTGGGACGTAGTTGTCCATCATGATCACCGTGTCGGCCACGTCGAAGTAGTCGCCGGAGCCCCCGACGACCAGGATGGTGGACACCCCTCTCTCCCTGTACAGCTGCCCGACCTTATCGATAAAGGGGGTGATGGGCTCTCGGCTCTTGGCCACCAGCTCCTGCATCCTGCGGTCCCGGATCATGAAGTTGGTGGCGCTGGTATCCTCGTCGAGGAGCAACACACCCGCTCCCAGCTCCAGGGCCTCGATAATGTTCGCCGCCTGCGAGGTGCTGCCGCTCGCCTGTTCGGTGCTGAAGGCCCTGGTGTCCTGGCCGCCCGGGAGGTTATTGATAAAGGGGCTGATATCCACCTGTTCTACCCGACGACCGTCCTCGGCCCGGATCTTCACCGCGTCCTGCACGGTGACCACCAGCTCACGACCGTCACCGGGGATGTGGTTATAGATCCCGCGTTCTAGGGCCCTGAGCAGGGTGGACTTGCCGTGATACCCTCCCCCGACGATCAGCGTGACCCCAGCTGGAACCCCCATGCCGGTGACCTCCCCGGCGTGGGGGAGCCTCACCGTCACCCGGAGCTCCGCCGGGGACCGGAAGGGGACCACCTTTGGACCCCTGAGGGGCCTGTCGCTGACACCGCTCTCCCGGGGTAGCACAGCACCGTCGGCCACGAAGGCCACCAGGCCCATCTCCCGCAGCTGGCCCCGCAGGTGCTCCTGGTCTTCGGCTACATCGACATGCCGCCTGAGGGCCGCGGCGTCGAGGCTGCGGTAGAGCAGCGCCGCCTCGACGATCCTGGGGAGCTCGTCGTAGAACATGCGCACGGCCTCTTGGCCGAGGACCCTTCTCCCGGCAGCCGGCAGGCCCATGACGAACCTGATCTCAACCCAACTCTCCGTTACCACCGCCGAGGTCCGTTCCAAGATCTCCTGCCCCGGGCGGTCCACGGCGATGATGCCGCTCTTCCCGGAGCCGCGATGACCCCTCGCGAACCTGGATATGGCGGCGGCAAAGGCCCGGGTCAGATAGTCCTCCACGGCCACCCGCCGGACATCGACCGAGAACAGCTCGGCGGGGAACCCGGCCCTCGCCGCCGGAACCCTCACCCTCAGCCGCGAGGGCGCCGCGAAGGGATCCCCCTGAACGTGATCCACGAACAGGGTGTACCCCGGGAAGTCATAAACCCCCTGAATGTCCTTGTAAGCTTTGTAACCCCGACCGTCTATGCGCCCAAGCGTTCTTCTGAGTAGGTCTGCGTCTCTCATGGGTCTTACTCTGATACCTCACGTCTTGATCTCTCTCCTGCCACTTCTCCGGTTCCTCTCAAGTTCCCGCACGATATGAAGCAGCTCCTCGGGGTCCCGGACGAGACAGCCGTCGTTGACCAGCTGAAACCGCACCGTTCCCTCCCTGTCAACGATAAAGGTGGCGGCCTGGGAGTAACCCGTCTCCTCGTTGAGGACCCCGTAGAGCCCGCTGACCTCCCGTTGGAAATCGCTCAGCAGCTGCAGGTCAACACCGAGCTGGGCTTTATAGGCCCGCTGACAGGGACTGCTGTCCACGCTGATGGCCAGAACCTCGCAATCGAGGCCCTCCAGGTCGCGGCAGACCTCCGCCAGGCTCCTGAGCTCAGCCTCGGCTGCCTCCGTCCAGCTCAGCGAGTAGAAGAACAGGACCACGTTTCTCCCCCTGAGGTCCCTGAGGGTTACCTCCTTCCCGCTATCACCCGGTAAGGAAAAATCGGGCGCCTCGCGCCCAACCAGGACTGCAGACGGCATGGCGGGTCACCTCCGGAGATAGTATCCCCACCTGCCGTGACGCCCTGTTATCCCTCGCCCTTCTCAACATCGCGGCCTGACTGCGTGACGTAGTTCATGCGCAACGTGGCGACGAGGTCGCGGAGCTCCCCCTTGGCCTTGGTGTCATCGGTATGTCTCTCCACGACGTCGGCCAGGGCCGCCACCCCGTCGATGGCGATGCGGGCCTGTTCGAGATCGGCTTCGACCTCTCCCTCCGTCCCCGGCATCAGCCCCATGGTCACCCAGGCCTTGCTGGCCAGGGCTCCGATGAAAGTCTGAAGCAGCGCCAGAGAGTCCAGCGACGCTAGAGATATACCCTCCACCTTCTCCTCATCGGACAACTCCAGCACCCCCTATGTCATGGGCACCTCCTCAGCCCGGCGGGCGAAGAACCTGGTTATCTTGCGGTAGCCGGCCTCCTTGGCCAGGAAGGCGACCTCCTCAATTCCCTGACCGGCCTCCTCCGGCTCGTGGGCATCGGAGGCCAGGGTGATGGGCACCCCGGCGGCAAAGCAGGCCTTCAAGAGGCCCCTCTCAGGATAGGCCTCTCGGACCGGCTTGCGGAGGCCGGCTGAACTGACCTCGAGGGCCGTGCCCGTCTGCGCGAGCGCCCTGACCAACCCGCTCCAATCCGCGGGCCGGCTCGGCCTGTGGCCGAAGATCTTGATGACGTCAGGGTGGGCCAACACGTCAAAGAGGCCGCTCCTCACGGCGCGGGCCACGGTGTCTATGTACTGGCGGTAGACCTCGTCCACGTCCTTGGCGGCCCACTCCCCCTCGAAGAGGGGGTTATCGAACCCCCATCCGTCCAGGTAGTGGACCGCTCCCAGCACGAAATCGAAGGGATACTGGCGTAGGAAGGCGGCCGTGGCCTCCTCGCGGCCGGGCACGAAATCCACCTCGATACCGAGCCTAACCGGGAGCCCCTTGCCCCGGGCCATGAGCATGAAATCCACGTAAGAGGCCACCGGCAGCTCAGCGCGGTCGGCCGGCCAATCCTCCGGCAGGAGGTCGGCGGCCTCCTGAAACCGATAGGCGTGTTCCACGACCCCTATCTCCTTGACACCCCTATTCCGCGCCGCCTGCACGAATTGCTCCAACCACTCGAGCTCGTAGGGCCCCCGTTCCAGATGCACGTGATAGTCGATCAACATCCGGCCCTCGGCCTCCCCTCGGAGGGTCACGACGTCAGCCGTCGGGCCATGGCGGCGATGAGGTCCCTGCGGGTGATGATCCCGACCACCTTGCGCTCCTCATCCACCACGGGGATCCTGTTCACGTTGTTGGCGGCCATGATGTCCGCGACCGCGAAGACGTCGGCATCCGGCGACACCGTGAGCACGTCCCGGGTCATGATCTCCTCCACGACCACCTCATCGAACCGCTTGGGATCCAGCTCCTCGATGATCTCCCAGATCATCCCCCCGACGAGCTCCTCGGTGACGTCATGCCGGCCCTCCACGACCCTGGCCATGTCTCTCAGGACGTCGGACTCGCTGATGACGCCCACCAGGACGCCGTCCTCCTCCCTGACCACCGGGAACCCGCTGAACCCCGTCTCGCTGAAGAGGTTCACCACCTTGAGGACCTTGTCCCGGGGGTATACACAGCGGACTTCGCGCTTCATCACTTCCCCAGCCTTCATCTCCAGGCCTCCTCTCTCAGTGCCCCCAGCGCTGGCTGATGTACTCCTCGGCGTCCACGGCGGCCACGGCGCCGTCGGCCACCGCAGTAACCACCTGACGCAGGCTCTTGGCTCGCACGTCCCCCGCGGCCCAGAGCCCGGGGATGTTGCTCCTCATCCTCTCGTCGGTGGGGATGTACCCCCGGTCGTCGAGGTCGACGCCGCTACCGCGCAGGAAGGCGGTATTGGGGTCGTTACCTATGTACACGAAGACGCCGTCACAGGCTACCTCCCTCTCCGTACCGTCCCTGACGTCCCCGAGGAGAACGCGCTCCACCTTGTCCTCTCCGAGGACCGACTTGACCACCGCGTTCCACTCGAAGTCTATCTTGTCATTGGCGAAGGCCCGGTCCTGCAGGACCTTGGTGGCGCGCAACTGGTCACGGCGATGTACGACGATCACGCGTGAGGCGAACCTGGTGAGAAACAGGGCCTCCGTTATGGCCGAGTCTCCTCCGCCCACCACCACGACCCTCTTGTCCCTGTAAAAGGCGCCGTCGCAGGTGGCGCAGTAGGATACGCCACGGCCCGTGAACTCCCCCTCCCCCGGCACCCCGAGCTTGCGGGGCTCGGAGCCGGTGGCGACGATGACTGTCCTGCTGCTGATGTCGCCCTCCGCGGTCGCCAGCAACAGGAGGTCGTCCTCGCCCCTTCTCACACCCTGGACCTCACGGAAGGCGAACTCCGCCCCGAATTTCTCCGCCTGCTGCTGCATGGCCACCCCAAGCTCAGGCCCCGTGATGCCTTGGGCAAAGCCCGGGTAATTCTCGAGGAAATCCACGTTGGCGATGGTACCTCCGGGGCCCATCTTGTCCAACACCAACGTCTTCAACCTCGCCCGCGCGGCATAGAGCGCCGCCGACAGGCCCGCCGGACCAGCTCCGATTACAGTCACGTCATATAGGTCCATCACGGCCACTACCCTCACTCCCCTTCTCTCTCAGTCGCTAGTCTACCACAAATTACCGACACCGTGAAGGCCACAGCTTGACGGCTCAGACCCCGGGCCGGCTCATCGCCCTCCTAATGGCCGCGTTATGGGCCAGCAGCTCGATGTCGTCGTCAAGGGTCCTGAGCTCTGCTGACCCGTAACGTCGCTCGAGAGCCCGGGCGATGAGGTAGTCCGTGAGCCAGGGGTTCTTGGGCAGGAGCGACCCGTGGAGGTAGGTCCCGATCACGTTCCGGTACACGGCGCCCTCAGTCCCGTCCTGGCCGTTGTTCCCCCCGCCCACCTTCACCCTGCCCAGGGGCTGCACCCCGGGCCCCAGGTAGGTGCGGCCCGAGTGGTTCTCGAACCCGACCAGCGTGCGTGGCTCCCCGGCGAGCGTCGACTCCACCACCACGTTGCCGATCATCCGGCCGTCGCCGGCCTCAGTGTATACGTCGAGGACTCCGATCCCGGGCAGCCTCTCGCCCGTTGAGGTCTGATAATACTCGCCCAGCAGCTGGTAGCCCCCGCAGATGGCCAAGAGCACGACCCCGTCCTCCACGGCCTCGGCGAGGGAAGAGCCCTTGGCCTCCTGGAAATCCCGGCAGATGATCCGCTGCTCCCGGTCCTGACCGCCGCCGATGAAGAGGATGTCATATCGCCGGAAGTCCACAGGTGAGCCCACGGAAACGTGGGACAGCTGAACCGTCAGGCCGTGCCAGGCGGCGCGGCGTGCTAGGGCGATGACGTTGCCGCGGTCACCGTATAGGTTCATCAGGTCCGGGTACAGGTGGCAGATTTCGATGGTCCGCTTGGCGTCTCTCATACTATGCCTCCCAGAAATGCCGCACGTACCCCTTCCTCTGCAGGAGCTCCCTCATCTCCAGCATCGCGGTATACGTGGGCATCAGGTACAGGGTGCCGCTCGCCGTCCGTCGCAGGGCCTCCTCCAGGGCCTGACCCAGGTCCTTCCGGATCAACAGCTTGTCCGGCGGCATGCCGGCGTACTTGAGTCGGACGGCCATGTCCTCGGCCCTGATCCCGCTGCAGACGACGAAGGGGATCTCCGCCTCGCTGCGGGCAAGCCTCTCGAAGTCGACGTCCCACAGCCAGGAGACGTCGGTGCCGTCCGCGAACTTGTCGTTGATGGCTATGACCAGTGGCTTGTCCCCGTCGTCCTCGAGGACCGTCCGGATGACCTCGTTGAAACCCACGGGGTTCTTAACCAGGGTCATGAAGGCGGTGACGCCATCGATGGTTATGGATTCCATGCGTCCGAAGGAGCTCGAGAACCCCCCCAGGCCCTCCTCTATCTGGGCCGGCGGCACGCCCAGGGCCACCCCGACTGAGGCCGCAGCCAGGGCGTTGTAGACGTTGTACAGGCCGGGCACCCTGAGCTCTACGCCCAGGACCTCCCCCGACGGCACGACGATCTCCAGCCGCGACCCGTAGGGGCCCAGCCGAACCAGGTCTCTGAGGAAGACGTGCGGGCTCGGACGTTCATCGCCGCACTGCTCACACCGGTACTTTCCGAGATGGGCGTAATACAAGGCGGTGTAACGGTAGGGGCTGCCGCAGCGGGCGCAGAACTTGGCGTCGGCAGCGTGCTGCGGCTCCTCGAGTCCGGGATAGTCGCTCTCCAGGCCGTAGTAGAGGGCCTGCGGCGACGAGCTGCCGAGGTGGGCCACCAGGGGGTCGTCGGCGTTGAGGACCACCGTGGCCTGCCCGGCCAGCTCCTCAATGCCGGCCCGCACCCTGGCCACGCTGTATTCCAGCTCCCCGTAACGGTCTAGCTGGTCACGAAAGAAATTGTTCACCACCAGGACGTCCGGTCGGACCTCGACGGCGGCCAAGGGCACTGTGGCCTCGTCGCACTCCACCACGGCGTAGTCGGCTGCCACCGACCCGAGGAGCCCCGCCTGGCTGACGAAAGCAGCCGTTATCCCGGTGATCAGGTTGGCCCCCGAGCGGTTGTGGACCACCCGTTCCTCCCCGAGGATGCTCGCGATCATGGCCGCGGTGGTGGTCTTCCCGTTGGTCCCGGTCACCATGATGCGGCCGCCCCGGCACTGCCGCGCCAGCTTGCCGAGGAGCGTGGGATCAATCCGCCTCACCAGCCGGCCGGGCAGGTTGGAGCCGCCCCGGCCCAGTAGTCGGCTCAGTCTGATGGCTATCTTCCCCGCCCAGAGAGCCAACAGGCCCCTGAGCCCGATCTCGCGCATCCCCTGATCACCGCCCTTATGTTAACGCCATTAGTATATCATACCCCACGCCGCGACCTGAGCCAGGACAGTTACGCAGCGCGGGGCGCCTTCTTGACCATATCCGGATGGAGGCGCTGTTAGGCCAGGTCTCCCTCTTAGTATCCCCCACCGACGCCTGATCAGCGAAGGAAGAGGGCGCCGAAGGCCAGCGCGAGGACCACCACTATCGCCGGGTGCACGTGGAAGACCTGGAGGGCGAGAAAGCCGGCCAGTCCTAGCAGCACCGTGGTGACGTTGATGAAGGAGGACGGAACCATGTCCACCACCAACAGGACGAGTAGGACCACCACGACCGGCCTTATGGCCGTCAGCATCCCCTCGACCATGGGCAGGTCCTTATACTTCAGGAGGGCCTTCAGCAGGAGGATCATGGCCAGGGCGGAGGGCGCCACAATGCCCATGAGGGCGCTCAGGGCCCCCGGCCACCCCGCCACCTTGAACCCCACGTACCAGGCCATCTTCGTGGCGATGGGACCGGGCAGGGCATACCCCAGGGCCAGCGCGTCGGTGAACTCCTGGGTGGTCATCCAGCGATAATTGTCCACCACCTCGATCTCCACCAGGGGAATGAAGGAGGGCCCCCCGCCGTACCCGAGGATCCCCACCCGAAGGAAGGCTATGAAGAGGTTTAGGACGTCTCTGAGCATCTGGTCATCCTTCTTCCGTTACTCTTAATACATTATACATCTTCCTTGGCAAGCTTGGGCGGAAAGACCTGCAACAGCTCGGCAGGGCGATAGAAGGCATAATCGGGTTTCAACGCCAGCAAGGCCTCCTCGTCCGCCGTGACGTCGAAGAGGGCGGCGCCGGCACGGGTCCCCGCGGCCCGCGCGGCCATTATATCGTAAGGAGTATCGCCCACCATCAGCGCCCTCCTGGGCTCCGCGGCACCCAGCCCCGCCAGGGCAGCCAACACCGGCTCGGGATGCGGCTTGTTCTTCGCCGTGGAGTCGCCGAAGACCATGTAGTCGAAATAGGGCCACAGCTGGAACTGGTCCAGGGCGAGCCGGGCCGTGACCTGGCGCTTGGAGGTGACCAGCGCCAGGCGTACGCCGCGGGCCTTGAGCGACTCCAAGACCTCCACGGTCCCGGGAAAGGGCCGAGCTAGGCGGTCGTGGTTCTCGAAGACGAAGACGTTGTAATGCCGCCAAAGCTCCTCTCGCCGCGTGGGGTCCAGGGTGTCTAGCGCCCGAGCCAGGGGCATCCCCCGTCGCTCCGCCACCTGGGCGTCCGTGAGCTCCACGCCCAGCGCCTCCCTCGCGGCGTGTTTCAGGGCCAGCCGAATGAGCTGCTCGGTGTCGATAAGCGTGCCGTCGAGGTCCAACAGACAAAACTGCAAGATGTAACCTCCAATTGAACACAAAAATGGTCGGGCTGCCCGGATTTGAACCGGGGACCTCTTGCTCCCGAAGCAAGCGCGCTGACCAAACTGCGCTACAGCCCGACGTAACGTCAATTTTGGAGCCCTTCAACAGGAAGTATACCACGTCATGTGCGTTCAGTGCAACTGTCTCGTCGGATCTGGAGACCTGGTCACCCTCGCTGGCGGCGGACACAAGGGCTAGAGGGTGACTCGTCCATACATCACCTCACTCTTCAGAGGGCGTCGGTTCGCCTGGCCGACGGCAACCCTTTTCTCTGGGTCAAGTAGGTAAAAGCTCGCACCAGACCGCCGGGGAAGAAAAGAACTATCAGGATGTAGACGATGCCGAAGAGGATCAGCCAGCGTTCAAATATTGGAGACAGGCGGGCCAGTCCCGAAAACCACTCATGGACTAAAGTGACCAGAGCCGAACCTACAATAGCGCCGTACAAGGTACCGCTGCCGCCGATAATGGTCATGATGAGAGCGTCAAAGGTCTTTTCCACCGACAGGACAGAGGTGCTCACAAAGCGTTCCTGTAAGCCATAGAGCACTCCAGCCAGACTAGCCGTAACGCCCGCCACCGCTGTGGAGAAGAGCTTGTAGCGGAAGACGTCGTAGCCAACGGCCTGCGCACGGCGTTCGTTTTCGCGGATAGCCTGCAATACCTTGCCTGTAGGTGAAGAGAGAAAGGTGCGCAGCATGCCGCCTACTACAATTAACGCCAGCAGGGCGAGGTAATAGAAGCCGACTCGATCCCGCAGGAGTTCCGGTATGCGAAAACTGAAGCCGTCCTCGCCCCCGGTGAAGGCCCGCAGCTTCAAGGCCGCTATGAAAAACAACTCGCCGAAGGCCAGGGTGATCATGGCAAAGTACGTATCCCGTACTCGCAGCGAGAGCACGCCGATGAGGAGGGCGACGACCAAGCCAAACACCATTGCCACAACTAGTCCCGCCAGGACGTTAACCAGGCCAGGCCCAGCGTTCTTCAACAACAGGCCGATGATATAAGCGCCGCTGCCGAAGAAAAGAGCATGGCCGAAGCTGACGATGCCCGTGTAACCCAAGAGGATGTCGTAACTCATGGCGAAAATAGCCAGGATGAAGATGCGCGTGAAGAGGTTCAGGGTGGCACGGGAATCAGTTAGAAAAGGTAGTACCACAGCCAAGATCAATATGATGCCCAGCAGTACATAGCCCAGCCTGCCTCTCATCAGACACTGCCCCCTCCGAATAAACCTGTCGGCTTCAATAATAAGATCACGGCCATCAGTAGGACGTTAACGGCCAAGGCGGCTTCGGGGACAAACCAGGACACCAGGGCCCCTGTAAGTCCCACGAGAAGGGCCCCCACCAGCGAACCGACGAAGCTCCCCAGCCCACCGATTACCACCACGATGAAGGCCAGGAGTTGGTTGTCGAGTCCCATGGCAGGGCTTATGGCTCCACCCAGAGGTCCCATCATAGCTCCTCCCAGGGCCGCCAGACCAGAGCCCAGGGCGAACACCATCGTAAAGACCCTCTTAATGTCAATGCCCAAAGCCTGCACCATTTCCGGATTCTCAACCCCGGCTCGAACGATGATGCCCAGGCGGGTACGCGTGAGCAAGAGGTAGACGCCGAGGGCCACCACCGCCCCGACAAGGATGGTGAACAGGCGGTACTTGATCAATATGATGCCGCCGAAGTCCCAACTGCCCTCGAGGAACTTGGGCGTGGGGCTTGGCAATATGTTAGGCCCCCAAAGGACCTTTAGCAGCTCACTCAGAACTAACATCAAGCCTACGGTCAGGAGCATTTGCAAGATGTGATTGCCATACACCTTGCTGATGGTCGTTCGCTCCAAGACCACACCCATTATCGCACCCGCCAGGATGGCGCTGATCAGGGCGAGGGCGAAACTGCCCGTGTATCCGAAAACCCACGCGCCCACGTAAGCGCCCCACATGAACACGGCCCCATGGGCGAAATTGAGAACGCTCATCAAGCCGAAGACGATGGATAGGCCCACCGCCAGTAAGAATATAGCCATCCCGGTAGCAATGCCGTTGGTCAGCAGGTTGACGAAAGTATCCACCGAAACCCCTCCCCCCGTTCGACAGTTGCTAG
>DFND01000030.1 GCA_002375895.1 Firmicutes bacterium UBA3576 | reverse complement strand
GGCCCGGGCGGGGAGAACCTGGTCCGCTACGCCGCCGTGGCCCATGACCTCACGCATTTCGCCGGCAGGACCGGCTTGGGGGCGGTCATGGGGTCGAAGAAGTTGAAGGCCGTGGTGGTACGCGGCCAGGGGTCACCCGAGGTGGCGGACAGAGAGGCCCTGGTGGCCCTCTCGCGCTGGCTCCGAGAGAACCAGGCGGAGCTTGTGGGCGGGCTCAAGGAGCTCGGCACCGCCGGCGTCCTCCTCAAGCTCCACGAGGCCGGGGGGCTCCCGACCCACAATTTCCGGGCCGGCAGCTTCGAGGGCGCCGAGGGGATATCCGGGGAGCGCCTGCGCGACGAATACCTCGTCGGCAGGGATAACTGTTACGCCTGCCCCATAAACTGCAAACGAGTCGTGGCCCTGGATGAGCCCTATCCTGTCGACCCCGTCTACGGCGGGCCCGAATACGAGACCTTGGCCGCCTTGGGGTCCCTGTGCGGCGTCGACGACTTGGCGGCGGTGTGTAAGGGGAACGAGCTCTGCAACGCCTATACCCTGGACACCATCTCCACCGGGGTGTGTCTGGCCTTCGCCATGGAGGCCTTCGAGCGCGGGCTCCTCACGGCCCAGGAAACGGGCGGCCTGAGGCTCACCTTCGGGAACGCCGAGGCCATGCTCGAGGGCATCGAGGCCATCGCCCACCGGCGCGGCCCGCTGGGCGAGCTCCTCGCCGACGGCGTGCGGGCGGCGGCGACGAGGCTCGGCCCCGAGGCCGAGGCCCTGGCCATGCACGTGCGGGGCCTGGAGATGCCCATGCACGAGCCCCGTTACAAGTGGGGTCTGGGCCTCGGGTACATGGTCTCGCCCACGGGCGCCGACCACTGCCATAACATCCACGACACCGCCTACGCCAAGCGAGGAGCAGCGCTGCGGGCCGTGAACAGCCTGGGCATCTACGAGCCCCTGCCGCCCGACGACCTCAGCCCCGCCAAGGTGAGGCTGTACGCGGTGGTGAGCCGGTGGCGGCACTTCCTGGACTCGGCGGTCCTCTGTTACTTCGTCCCCTGGCGGCCCTCCCAGGTCGCCGAGATGGTGCGGGCCGTCACGGGCTGGGACGTCGACCTGCTCGAGCTCATGCGGGTAGGAGAACGGGGCCACGTGCTGGCGCGTATGCTGAACCTGAGGGAGGGGCTGGTGCCGGCGCAGGAGCGGCTGCCGGCGCGGTTCCTGGAGCCCCTCCGGGGAGGGCGGGCCCCGAGCGCAGCGGACTTAGAGGCGGCCCGCCAGCTCTACTACGAGCTCATGAACTGGGATCAAGACGGCAGGCCCCGTCGGGGCAGGCTAGTGGAACTGGAGGTGTTGTCTGGTGACTAAGAAGATGTTGAAGCCGGGGACCTACCTCTACCCCCTGCCCGCGGTCCTGGTGACTGCTGGCGAGGAGGGGGAGGACAACATCATCACCGTGGCCTGGGCGGGCACCCTGTGCTCGGACCCCCCCATGGTGGGCATAGGGGTGAGGCCCCAGAGGCACTCCCACGGCCTCCTGGTGAAGACCGGCGAGTTCGTGGTGAACGTCCCCACGGCCGACCAGGTGGAGAAGGTGGACCTCTGCGGCATGAAGTCGGGCCGCAAGGACGATAAGTTCAAGCTGGCCGGCTTCACCCGGGCCCCCGCGGCCAAGGTGCGGGCGCCGCTGCTGGCGGAGTGCCCCTTGAACCTGGAGTGCGTGGTGAGGTCGCGGGTCTCCCTGGGGAGCCACGACCTGTTCATCGGCGAGGTGGTGGCCGTGCACGTGGACGAGGCGGCCCTGGACGAGAGGCAGCGGCTGGTACCTGAGCGCTTGAATCCGCTGATCTATCATTATCAGAGCTACTGGTCCCTGGGACAGAGGCTGCTCGGCTACGGAGGGTCGGTGAGGAAGTAGCGGCCTTGACCGCCTCCCCGCCAGCGGGTATCCTAAAACAAAAACAGTTATTAGTAGAGGAGGCCGGGGATGAAGAACAGGAGGAAGTCGAGGCAGAGGGAGGTAATCCTCAAGGTCCTGCGCAACACCGACTCTCACCCCACCGCGGACTGGGTGTACGAGCAGGTCAAGAAGGAGGTCCCCAACATCAGCCTGGGGACGGTGTACCGTAACCTGAGGCTTCTCACCGAGGCCGGCGAGATCATGGAGCTGGAGTTCGGCAGCACCTACAGCCGGTTCGACGGCAGGGCAGAGAACCACTACCACTTCCGCTGCGACGTGTGCGGCAGGGTCTTCGACCTGGACATGCCGGTCATGGAGGAGCTGGAGGACCGCGCTCGCCAGGCCGGCGGCTTCGAGGTCTCCCGTCACCGGCTGGAGTTCTACGGCAGGTGCCCGGACTGTGCCGGCGATTGAGCTGGGCCCGCTGGTCCAGGGCTCCGTGGTGTCGCGGGCCAACAGGTTCGCCGTGCTAGTGGAGGTGGGGGGGCGGCAGGTTAAGGCCTACCTGCCGAACTCGGGCCGGCTCGAGGAGCTGCTGGCGCCGGGCACCCCGGCCTGGCTGGCCTACCGGCCGGGGCCCACACGGACGACGCAGTACGACCTCGTGCTGGTGCGGGTCGGCGGCACCTACGTCTCGGTCGACGCCCGCCTGCCCCACCGGTTCCTGGCGCTCGCTCTGGGAGAGCTCCCCGGCTTCGCGGAGTGGCGCCTCCTCGAGCGCGAGCCCCGCCGCGGCCGGGGCCGCTTCGACCTCTTGTTGGGCCGGGGCCGGGAGAGGATGTACGTGGAGTGTAAGTCGGTGACCCTCGTCCGGTCCGGCACGGGCCTGTTCCCGGACGCGCCCACCGCCAGGGGCGCCCGGCACCTGGCCGAGCTGACCCGGGCCCTCCGCGAGGGGTACTGGTCCCGGGTCGTCTTCGTCGTCGGCAGGTCGGACGTGGCCGAGGTGAGGCCCAACGACGAGACGGACCCGGCCTTCGGCCGGGCCCTGCGAGAGGCCGCTTCGGCCGGAGTGGAGGTCATGGCCCTGGCCCTGAGGGTCGACCCCGAGCGGATAGAGTTCGACCGCTGTATTCCCGTGAGGTTGAGGTGATGAGGCTGCCTAGCCCCTTCGAGTACTCCGGCGTCATCCACGTGCACACCGACCGCTCCGACGGGACGGCCGGCTACGAGTACGTCGCCGCGGCCGCCCGCGCCGCCGGGGCGGACTTCCTGATCGTGACCGACCACGATACCCTGGGCGGGGGCCCCGCCGTCGAGGGGTGGTACGACGGCCTCCTCCTGCTGGTGGGCGCCGAGGTCAGCCCCGATCGCAACCACTACCTGTGTCTCGGGATCGGGGAGGTGCCCTCGCGGGAGCTTGCGCCGGCCGAGGTGGTGGAGAGCGTGGCCCGGCAGGGGGGGCTCGGCTTCCTCGGCCACCCCAACGACGTGGGGAGCCCCTTCCTGCGTCTCCCCAGCTACCGCTGGGATGCCTGGCCCCTCACGGGGTTTACGGGGCTAGAGGTGTGGAACTTCTTCTCCCAGCTGGTGGCCCGCTCTCAGAACCTCCCCGCGGCGCTCCTCACCGCCCTCTTCCCCGTGTGGCGGGTGAACGGCCCCCCACGGGAGAACCTGGCCCTGTGGGACTCCCTGGCCGCCCGGGGCAGGACCGTGGGCATCGCGGGGGTGGACGCCCACGGCGGGGGACGCTGGGACCGGCTCCCCCTGATCGTGGCCAGCTACCGGCGGCAGCTGCGCACCCTGCGCACCAACGTCCTCCTGGAGGAGCCCCTGCGGGGCGAGCTCGACGCCGACCGGCGGGCGGTCCTCGGGGCCCTGGCCCGGGGCCGCTGTTACATGCAGAACCTGGGCGTGGGCGCCGAGAGGGGCTTCGCCCTGTACTACGACGACGCCCTGATGGGCGACGAGGTGTCCTTCCGGCGGGGTATGGCCCTCAGGGTGGAGGTGCCCCGGGAGGCCCGCTGCGTCCTGGTCCGGGACGGGGCCGTGGTAGAGGAGAGGAGGGGGCGGCGGGTTCTCTTTCCGGTGGCGCGGCCCGGCGCCTACCGGGTGGAGGTATACAGGGGTCGCTTCCCCTGGATATTCTCCAACCACATCTACGTGAGATAGCCCAGGGCCCGGCGGCCTCTCCCGCCGGGCCCTTTGAGATCGCCACTAGAGTATCCCCATCTCCTCGCCTACCGCTCGGAAGGCCTCGACGGCGAAGTCCAGGTCCTCCCGGGAGTGGATGGCCGAGATCATGACCCTGATGCGGGCCGTGCCCCGCGGCACGGTGGGGAAACCTATGGACTGGGCGAAGACGTCCCTCTCGAAGAGCCTGCGGCTGAACTCGGCCGCCCGGGCCGCCTCGCCGATGATGACCGGGGTGATGGGCGTCTGGCTCTTGCCCGTGTCGAAGCCGAGCTCGCCGAGCTTGGTCTTAAAATGACGGGCGTTCTCCCACAGGCGCTGGACCAGCTCGTCGCTGGCCTCCAGGATCTCCACCGTGGCGATGTTGGCCGCCACGTCCGGCGGAGTCAGGCCGGTGCTGAAGAGGAAGGGTCGGGCCCTCTGCTCGAGGTACTCCACCAGCCGGGCGCTGCCGGCCACGAAGCCGCCGACGCACCCCAGGGCCTTGGACAGCGTCCCCACCTCGACGTCCACGCGGCCGTGGAGGTGGAAGTGGTCCACGATGCCCCTGCCGTGGGAGCCGAGGACCCCCTCCCCGTGGGCGTCGTCCACCATCACCATGGCCCCGTACCTCTCGGCCAGCTCCACTATCTCCGGCAGGGGGGCGATGTCCCCGTCCATGCTGAAGACCCCGTCGGTGACGATGAGCTTCCTGCCCGGCACCTCCTGCCGCAGCAGCTTCTCCAGGGAGTCCGGGTCATTGTGCTCGTAAACCTTGATCTCCGCCCGGCTTAGGCGACAGCCGTCGATGATGCTGGCGTGGTTCAGGGCATCCGAGTAGATGGTATCGCCCTTGCCCACCAGGGCCGGGATGGTGGCCAGGTTGGCGTTGAAGCCCGACTGGAAGACCAGGGTGGCCTCGGTCCTCTTGAAGGCGGCGAGCTTCCGCTCCAGCTCCTTGTGGATGGTCATGGTGCCCGCTATGGTACGCACGGCGCCGGGGCCCACGCCGTATTCCTCCGCCGCCCGCCGGGCCGCCTCGACCAGCCGGCGGTCCGAGGCCAGCCCCAGGTAGTTATTGGAACAGAGGTTCAGGGCCTTCCGTCCCCCGATCCGTACCCAGGCCCCCTGCGCGCCCTCGAGGACCCGGATCTCGTTGTACAGGCCGGCCTCACGCAGCCCCTCTAGCTCCTCGTCGATGAATCTCAAGGTGTCCATCTCACAACCTCCCGTGCGTTGTTGGGGCGCATAACCCCTTAGGTATTCGGCGGCCGGGCGGGGGTTCCTCCTAGCTCTCCTTGAGCCTCTGGGCGGCCAACACGAAGGCGTCGAGAACCCGGCTCAGGGCCGCCACCTCCGGGGAGGTCAGGGCGTAGCCCCTGATCACCAGCCGCCCGAGCTCCTCCCTAAGCCCTATTATTTCCCCCTCCACCCCCGCGGCATCGAGGCGAGGTCGTCCGGTCTCCAAGGCCAGTTCCGCTAGCAGGCGCGCCTTTCGGATCAGGCCTTGGGCTGAGAGGGCATCGGCCGGGTACGCGGCCCTCCCGTACCATAGACCCCCGCAGCCCTCGTGCCAGGGGAGGTCCGACTCTCCTGCGGCCGGGATGAAACAGATGGCCTCGCGGGGTGAGAGGTAACAGCAGGAAGTGGGCGCCGCGGTGGGGAAACTGTATGAGGCGAGCCACGCCTCGGGGACGAGGCTCACCCCCGGCGCCGGCCGCACGGCCAGGAGGGTGGCTCGCCGGCAGTGGGGCAGCCGGGCGGAGACGTGGGCCGTGAAGGCCTCGAGGCTTCGGGCGACGGTGGGCCCGTAGGGGCCTCCGACGTCGAAGACCAGGGCCGTTCCAGGGCAGAAGACGTATCGCATCGTCCTTCAGCTCCTAGTGATGGGGTTGGCGAGTTCAACTTTTCCTATATTCTCCATACTTCTCCACTCATCCTGCTCGCCCGCGCGGGGAGGGTGTTGACATGGGGCCCTGAGTTGGATATATTACTCCTAGAGATACCCTAGGGGGTATGGAGGTGAAGGATGTGCCCCTGTACGAGTACCATTGCTCCAGCTGTGGTCGCAGGTTCTCCCTGTTGGTGCCCGCCAGCAAGCGGGACGAGGCCCGTTGTCCCGACTGCGGCCAAGAGGCCAAGCGCCTCTTGAGCGGATTCGGCATCGCAAAAGGTGGAACCCTAACTACCGGAAGCTCGTGCGGCAGCGGGGCCTTTACGTGAGGCTAAGGGAGGACGCCGGCGGCGTCCACATAGATGATAACCATACAGCCGGGAGGAATGAACATGTCCGATAACGTGGTAGAGGTAACCGACGCCACCTTCGAGGCTGAGGTCCTGGAGTCCGACACGCCAGTCCTCGTCGACTTCTGGGCCGCCTGGTGCGCGCCCTGTCGCATGGTGGCCCCGGTGGTGGAGTCCATAGCCGATGAATACGCCGGTCGGTTGAAGGTCTGCAAGCTCAACGTGGACGAGAACCGTTCCAGCGCCGCCCAGTACGGGGTGATGAGCATACCCACCCTGATCCTGTTCAAGGACGGGGCGGAGGTGGAGAGGTTCATCGGTTACATGCCCAAGGAGGCCCTGTCCTCCAAGTTAGAGGCCACGCTCTGAGGGGGTTTACCATGCTGGAGGCCAAGGTTACGTGGTCCGGCGGGATGAGGTTCGAGGGAGTGGCCGGTTCGGGAGGCCGGCTGGCCTTCGACTACCCCGCCGACAAGGGCGGACGTGGTGACGTCCCCTCCCCCATGGAGGCGACCCTGTTGGCTCTCGGGGGATGTACGGGGATGGACGTCATCTCCATCCTGAAGAAGATGCGGGAGCCGGTGACCGGCCTCGAGATCCGGGTCGCGGCCGAACGCACCGAGGAACATCCCAGGGTCTTCAAGTCCTTCGTGATCGAGTACATAGTCGAGGGCGAGGGGCTGAAGGAGGCCAACGTGCAGAAGGCCGTAAACCTGTCCAAGGACAAGTACTGCTCGGTCTCGGCTATGCTCACCCGCGGGGCCAAGGTGGAGTATCGCGTGAGCGTCGTCGACAAGGGGTAAGCCAGGAGGGCCCCGACCCCAGAGGCTCCCTTGCGGGCCGCCGTAAGGCGGCCCTTTTGTCTATCTTTTATGACAATTCTGTGATAGAATTATTACAAGCCCTTGGGAGAGGTGAGGCCCATGAGGAAGGCCGTCCTGCTGACCACCTACTCGCTGGCGAAGCTCTTGGCCCAGTGCGGTGACAGGGTGAGCTGGACCCAGTCCAGGGAGTTCCTCCTGTGTGTTCTCGACGACGCCATTGAGGCCCTGACGGATGAGGCGACCACGCTGTACCTGGTGGCGCCGGGAGACCCGGGACTTGACGGCGAGGTGGAGAGGCTCGGCCGGCGGCGGGGCCTGAAGCTCTCCTACGGCGGCCGCGCGGCGGGCCTGACGAGGCCGGTCCTGGGCCGTCTGTGGGCCCAGGTCTCGAGCTCATGCGAGGCCGTGCTGGCCCTCGAGGCCTTCCCGGCGGTGAGGCCGCAGGAGGCCGTGGTCCGGCTCCAGCGGGCCTCATGGCTCGAAGGACTCTTCCCGGGGGGCGGGCTCTACGCAGTAGGGCGGTCGAGGTCCGCCTGCCTGCCGACGGCCAAGCTCCCAACGCCCCCCTACCCGCCCACCGCCGCGGGCTTTCGCCAGCTGGTCACCGACGCCCTCGGCCGGGCTGGCGCGCCCCTCGGCGACCGCACCCTGACCTATCTCCGCGGCGGCTACGGCGAGGCCCTCCTGGAGGAATTCAGGGACAGGGCCTGGCGCGACCTGGCGCGCGAGCGGTCGCCTCGCGCCTATCCCGCCCACGACGCCCCCCGACCCTCCAACGTTATCTGGGTTGACTTCGCCCGCAGGAGGCCGTTAAAAGTTTTCACATGATCTGCTAGCTTTTCGTTGACACTCCCAGCGAAAATGTCCTATACTATAATCGTATCAACGGCCCTTTTTGCGTAACTTAGTGCAGCTATTCACAAGCGAAGGGAGTGTCGGCTGTTGCGCTGGCGAGAGGAGATCGAGAAGAGGTTCGGCGACCGGGTGACCTTCGATCGGGTGGAGCGGTACCTGTATTCCCGCGACGTGGGCGCCCTTCCCTCCCTGGTGGAGAAGATGATCAGCAACGTCCCGGACGCGGTGGTACAGCCCGAGTCCCTGGAGGACCTGGTGTTCCTGGTGCAGCTGTCGCGGCGGCACGAGGTGCCCCTGGTCCCTCGCGGGGCGGGGACCAGCGGCTACGGCGGCTGCGTGCCGGCCCGGCGGGGTATCGTGGTCGATTTCACCAGGCTGGACCGCGTCCTGGAGGTGGACCCCTCTGGCCTTCGGGTCCGCGTCGAGGCCGGGGTGGTGTGGAAGGAGCTGGAGAAGGCCCTGGCCGACGAGGGCCTGGCCCTGCGCCTGTATCCCACCAGCGCGCTCGGGTCCACGGTGGCCGGCTGGGTGGCCGAGGGCGGCGCGGGCATAGGCAGCTTCGAGTACGGAACGATCGGCGACAACGTCCTGGAGGTTGAGCTCGTGTCCCCCTCCGGCGAGGTGATGAAGTTCGCCGGGAGCGACCTGGAGAAGGTAGTGGGCCTCGAGGGGACCACCGGGCTCATCTACTCCGTCACTCTGGCCGTGCGGCCGGCCGACCAGGACGTCCCACTGCTGGCGGGCTTCCCGGACCTCGCGGCCCTGCAGAGGGCTCTCGAGCGGGTATCCGACTCCGACCTGCCCCTTTGGCACGTCGGCTTCTCCACGGCCGAGTACGTGGCCTATCAGCGGCGGGCCTCCGATGAGGAGGAGCCGGGCGAGAAGGAGTGCTACGTCCTCTTCGTGTTCCCCGCCTCCCGCTCAGCGGTCCGCGATCAGCTGGTGGAGACCGTGAAGGACGAGGGCGGGCGGCTGCTGCCCCAGGAGATGGCCGAGCACGAGTGGGAGGAGAGGTTCTACCCCATGCGGCTCAAGCGGCTAGGGCCCTCCCTGATCCCCAGCGAGGGCCTGGTCCCGGTCGACCGGCTGGCCTCAGCCGTCCGGGACATCCAGGTCGAGGCCCCCGGCATTGCCATCGAGGGGCATATGTGCGGCCGACAGGAGATGACCCTCCTCACCTTCCTGCTGGACGACGAGCGCACCGCGGCCTACACCATCAACTTCAGCAAGTCCCTGTACGTGCTCGACGCGGTGAAGAGGAACGGCGGCCGCCCCTACTCCGTGGGGCTGTACCTCACTGACGAGGCCGAGGCCTACCTGGGCCCGGAGCGTTTGGCGAGGTATAGGGAATACAAGGCGAAGGTGGACCCCGGTAACCTCCTGAACCCCGGTAAGATCCTGCGGCAGGGTGACGCCATGGCCGCCGCCCTGCGGATGGCCCGCTCCATGCGGCCCATCGTGAAGCTGGCGGCCGCGGTGGCGGGCAAGACCCCCGGCAAGAGCAGCCGGCTGCCGGCGCTCATCGCCGAGGAGGCGGTCACCTGTACCCGGTGCGGCTACTGCCGGAACGTCTGCACGCTGTTCTCGGGGATGAAGTGGGAGAGCGCCTCGCCGCGCGGCAAGTGGAACTTCCTGCGGGCCTACGACACCGGAAAGCTGCCCCTGACCCAGGAGGTCGTGGATAAGTTCCTCCTGTGCACCACCTGCAAGCGGTGCGACGACGTCTGTCAGGTGCAGATACCCATCCAGGCCCTGTGGGATGATATGAGGGGGTTCCTGATCCAGGAGAAGGAGTTCATGACCTTCCCCGCCTTCGAGATGATGGCGGCGAGCTACAAGGGCCAGAGGAACATCTGGGGCGCCTACAGTAAGGACCGGGCCAGCTGGGTGCCCGAGGACGTCCAGTACCAGGATGAGGGCGAGATCGGCTACTGGGCGGGCTGTACGGCGTCCTTCATCGAGAGCGACATCGCGGCCAACGCCGTGCGGATCCTCCGCGACGGCGGGATCGAGTTCGCGTACCTCGGCGAGGACGAGGCCTGCTGCGGCGTCCCCTTCTTCATGGCCGGCAAGTGGGAGCTCTTCGAAGAGGTGGTGAGGTACAACATCGGCCAGATCAACGGCCGCGGCATCAAGAAACTGGTGGTCTCCTGCCCCGGCTGTTGGGTCGCCCTGCACCACTTCTACAAGACCTACGCCCGGAAGCTCGGGCTGTCTTGGGACGTGGAGATCGTGCACATCACCGAGCTCGCCGCGGAGCTCATCAAGGAAGGCAAGCTCGAGTTCAAGCAGGACCCCGGCTTCGCCAAGCTGACCTGGCACGACCCCTGCCACATCGGCAGGCACGGGGGCATTTACGAGCCGCCCCGTGAGGTCCTGAAGGCCCTTCCCGGGACCGAGTTCGTGGAGATGGAGCACAACCGGGAGGACGGCTACTGCTGCGGCAGCGTGCTCACCCGGGTGGGCCACCAGGAGGTCTCCAACG
Source organism: Firmicutes bacterium UBA3576 (assembly GCA_002375895.1). Taxonomy (GTDB): domain Bacteria; phylum Bacillota; class Sulfobacillia; order UBA3569; family UBA3569; genus UBA3569. The sequence goes on along the minus strand of DFND01000030.1, from coordinate 1,884 downwards.
AGATCGTCAAGTTCCGGCTGGGCGAGGCCGAGGACGTGGGGGCCGAGGCCATCGTCACCACCTGTCCCTGCTGTGAGTTCCAGCTCCGGGTGGGGGCCAAGGCCACCGGGCACTCCGTCCCCATAGTCGACTTCGCCAACGTGGTGGCCAGGGCGCTCGGTTACGAGACCGAGGACCCCACGGAGAACTGCCATTACATCTGGGGGGTCTTCGAGAAGATGCTCTACCAGATGACCCTCCCCGCCATGGTGGAGATGATGGAGGAGCTCATGCCCGGCATGATGGAGAAGATGCCGGAGGTCATGCAGAAGGGCATGGGCGCCATGAAGAGCCTGCCCGGAGGGCTTCAGGACGCCATGCTGGGGGCCATGGACCGGATGGTGCCCCTCATGATGCCCAAGATGATGGACATGATGCTGCCCAAGATGATGCCCGATATCCTGAAGCTCATGGAGGAGAAGATCCCGGATATGCCGGAGTCGATGCGGAAGATGATGCCCGAGATGCTGCCCCAGGTGATGGAGGCCCTCATGCCCCACATGATGAAGGCCATGATTCCCCTGGTCAAGCCGAAGATGATGGAGGTCATGAAGGAGCAGATCAGGGGAAGGGCGGGATAGCGCACCGGGGGCGGGCTCCAGCCCGCCCCTTAACTTTGCCTCACATCTCAGCAGGGTATATAATTAAACGAGGTGAGGAAGATGCTGGCCACCGAGAACCCCGGTGCTGTATTGAGGAAATATAGGCGGCGGAGGGGATACACGCTCAAGGACCTGGCCAGGTCCACGGGCCTCTCCGTGTCGTACCTCAGCGAGGTGGAGAGGGGGCTCAAGACCCCGTCTCTGGAGTCCCTGCAGAGGATGTGTGAGGCTCTCAACATCTCCGAGGCCCTCGTCCTGAAGCCCGCTCCCCCCGCCGAGCCCCGCCCCGCCCGGAGCGACGGCGAGGGGGAGATGCCCATGACGCTCGGGCAGAAGCTCCGGCTGCAGAGAGAGCGCGAGGGCCTCAGCATCAAGGAGGTGGCCGAGGCCTGCGGCATCTCGCCCAGCTACCTCAGCGACGTGGAGCGGGACGCGGTCCAGCCCTCCGTGGAGGTCCTCAAGAGGCTCGCCTCCTTCCTATCCCTGCCGCTGTCGGTCCTCCTGCACGATAACCGCTGGGACCTGGCCGATAAGGTGCGGGACCTGCGGGAGACCCTGGGCTGGAGCCAGGGCCAGCTGGCCGAGGAGGCCGGCATATCCCCGGCCATGGTGGCGGGGATCGAACAGGCGCGGGTGCGGCCCTCCCTGAGGACGGTGGAGGCGCTGGCGAGGGCCCTGGGGGTCTCGCCCTGCTACCTGATCCTCGACCAGCCCGACGTCGAGGACCTCTTGCGGGGCATGTCCCCGGACCTCAGGAGGCTCCTCACACAGCCCGAGGTTCAGGCCGTCCTGAGGGCCATCTGCGACCTCAAGGACAGCGAGCTGCGGTTTGTCTTGCAGTTCGTGCAGCTGTTCAGGCGGGCCAACCTCACGGCGGGGGAATAGCGCCATGGAGGTGAGCGGGGTGGAACGGGACAAGACGGTCCAGGACCTCATCAACCGGATGAAGCGCATCGAGGGCCAGGCCAGGGGCGTGCAGCGGATGCTGGAGGAGGGCCGGCACTGCGAGGAGCTCATAGTACAGCTCTCGGCCATGCGCGCGGCCATCGGCAAGGTCGCCCTGGCGGTCTTGGGCAACTACCTCGAGGAGTGTCTGCTGACGGGCGTAGGTGAGGAACGAGAGAAGGCCATCGAGAGGGCCAAGGAGCTGTTCCTCAAGTTCTCCTGACGGAGTGACGCGCTCTAGCTGCTAACGGGCCCCGGGTGTATAACCCGGGCCTTTCCTTGTGCGCCCGGCATGGGC
>DFND01000031.1:13180-15546 GCA_002375895.1 Firmicutes bacterium UBA3576 | reverse complement strand
GTGTCGGTGGAGAAGTACGGGTTGCCGGTACCCGCCGCGAAAATGACCACCCTCCCCTTTTCCAGGTGGCGGATCGCCCTACGGCGGATATACGGTTCGGCTACCTCCTTCATCTCAATCGCCGTCTGAACGCGCGTTACCACGCCAAGCTTTTCGAGGGCGTCCTGGAGGGCGAGGGCGTTGATGACCGTGGCGAGCATGCCCATGTAATCAGCCGTGGCCCGATCCATGCCCTTGGCGCTACCGGCAACACCCCGCCAGATGTTACCGCCCCCGACCACTATCCCGATCTGGACTCCGAGGGCCTGTACGTCCTTTATCTGTCTGGCAATGCTCTCTACTACTTCTGTATCTATCCCGTAGCCGACCGAACCGGCGAGAACCTCCCCACTCAACTTAAGCACGACTCTGCGGAATCTCGGTTGCTCGCGTTCTCCACTGGCCAAGCCGCATGCCTCCCGCAACGGTCCTCTTACCCTCAGCCTATGCGCTTTCGTCGTTATTGCCCTTTTCCACGCCTTCGCCCAAGACGAACCGGGCGAACCTCCTGACCACTATGTTCTCACCCAGGCTGGCGATGTGCTCCTTCACCAGGTCCCCGACCTTCTTCTCATCATCCTTGATGAAAGGCTGTTCGAGCAAGCACGCCCGCTCGAAGAACTTGTCCAGCCTGCCGGCTACGATCCTCTCCACGATGTGGTCCGGCTTGCCCTCCTCGCGGGCCTGGGCGCGGAGGATCTCCTTCTCCCTTTCCAGGACCTCTGCCGGCACCGAATCCTTGTCCAGATATTCCGGCGCCATGGCCGCGACCTGCATCGCCAGGTCGTGTACCAGAGACCGGAATTCGTCGGTCTTGGCCACGAAGTCAGTCTCGCAGTTGACCTCGATCAGGACGCCGATCCGCCCCTGCGCGTGTATGTAAGCGTGCACCAATCCTTCCGCCGCGACCCGGCCGGCCTTCTTCTCGGCCGCCGCAAGGCCCTTCTTCCGCAGATACTCCTTGGCAGCTTCGAGGTCGCCGTTACACTCCTGCAGGGCCCTCTTGCAGTCCATGATCCCTGCGCCGGTTAACTCCCTCAGTTCCTTTACCATCTTCGTCGTTACCATACCCATCCCCTTTCTGCGAAAAGGCGGCGGCTCTCGAGAACCGCCGCCTCTCTTCATTCAGCGACTACTTGGACGCCCTGTTTCCCCTCGATTACAGCATCGGCGATCTTGGCGGTCAACAGGCGAACTGCCCGTATGGCATCATCGTTGCCCGGAATGATGTAGTCGATATCGTCCGGATCGCAGTTCGTATCCACGATCGCCACAATGGGGATGTCCAGCTTCCGTGCCTCAGCCACCGCGATACGCTCCTTGCGCGGATCGACGATGTACACGGCATCCGGTAGCTCCTTCATGCCCTTGATGCCGGTGAGGTACTTCTGAAGCTTATTCTTCTCATGTAAGAGCCGACTCACTTCCTTCTTCGGAAGCCGCTCGAAGTGTCCGGCTTGCTCCATCTCCTCCAACTCGAGAAGCCTCTCGACGCGCTTCTTAATAGTATCGAAGTTGGTCAGCATCCCACCAAGCCAACGCTGATTGACGTAGTACATCTCGCACCGAGTAGCTTCCTCGGCGATGGTCTCCTGCGCCTGTTTCTTGGTCCCCACAAATAAAATTCGACCACCCCTGAAGACCAGGTCGCGGACGAATTCATAGGCCTCCTCTAGCATGCGGACCGTCTTTTGCAGGTCCACGATGTAAATGCCGTTGCGCTCGGTGAAGATATATTGCTTCATCTTAGGGTTCCACCGGCGCGTCTGGTGACCGAAATGTACTCCCGCCTCCAGCAGCTGCTTCATGGTGACTACGGACACCAGCGTCACCTCCCTTCACGGTTAATTCCTCCGCCGTCTTCCTCCGCAGCCGAAACCCAAGCTGGGCACCCTCGGTTGCGTCCGGCGGCGTGCGTAATCGACCAGAGAGTAGTATACCACATGAAAAATACCTTAGCAACAGAGCCAGGAGAAGGCAGACGACCCTGCGAAGTCGCTCTCGACATCGCCAGCAATGGGCCCTAGGGCTCGTCCGGCCCGTCGGCAGAGGCTCAGCGCGCCTCGTATACCTCGTCGCGTGAGTCAGTTAGGACCACCTTGACGGGCACCTCGAGGCCACCTGGAAGTTCCACCACCAGCGGCAGCGTCAAGAGTTGGTTTCTCAGTGCCTTTACCACCTCCCTGCTGGCCTGGTCCACCATATCCAGAACCAGGGCCTCCGTGTCCACATTATCTATCGCCGCCACCAGGCTCTTGCGGACTTCCTCCTGCAACTTCAAGTTCACGTCCTCCAAGACACTCTGTGGAAGAGCTATCTTAACCCCA
>DFND01000031.1:0-12847 GCA_002375895.1 Firmicutes bacterium UBA3576 | reverse complement strand
GTGGAAGAGCTATCTTAACCCCAGCGATATAAAGGGCTGCGTTGGTGAACTTCTCACTAAGGTCTCGCGCAACGAGGCCGGGGATCTCCGACTTGAGTTGGGTCACCATATCCGGCACCTTGCGCCTGGCCTCGCTGAGGAGCCTCGCCTGTACCACTGCCGTGATCTTCGTCGCCTCTACTTCCACCGTCAACCCCTTGCCCAACAGTGACAGACCTGCAAGGTACAGCCCTCCTGTGACTGCCACTGCCCCCAAGACCACGCCCAGGGCGAATGCCCTCACGCCTCGCAACCTCACCACCGCCTGTGCGTTTATCTGTAATATCTTATCCCCGGCAGGGGAGGCTATGCGAGGTTCAGATTCTCACATCGAGGCGCTGACCTCTCCCCTCTTCCCGGACCGCCATCCTGCTGCTACGCTCCTTGCGCCTACCCCGGCGGTCCCTCCTTCTCCTCTCCCGGCCTGCCTCCTGTACCCTGGCATCCTGTGGGCCAGGGGGCGATTCCACCTGCTGGGTCTGTCTCTGAACCTCACGCGAGAAGGCCTCGTTACGGGCTGCCTGGTGGGCGTATTGATGTTCGTCAGCAGCCCTCTGGATGCGCCCGACCTCGGTAGTCCGGGGCAAGAGGTTTTGTAGTTCGCCAGATCTCAGGGACATCAGAGGAGTCGCTCCTTCATTCGGCCGAGCCTACCCCTCATGCGCAGGATGGCCTTTTGATGCAACTGCGAGATCCGGGATGGGGACAGGTTCATAACCATAGCTATCTCCTTCGGGGTGAGGCCCTCGTAGTAATAGAGATTCACCACCAGCCTCTCCTTCTCCGGCAGCTTGCTGATGGCCTCAATCAAGACCGCCTTCCGATCCTGCCAGTAGGCCCACGTCTCGGGATCTGGGGAGGACTCATCGGCGACGTTGTGAACCCGGAGCATTCCGGCGTCTGCCTCCGGGAAGATCACGTCATCGAGCGACAGGACCGAGCTCCGATTCAGGTCGTCCAGGATTTCAGCCAGTTCCTGCACGGTAATCCCCAGCTCGGCGGCCACCTCTTCATCTGTCGCTGCACGGCCCAGGCGGCCCTCCACTTCTTGATAGGCCCTCTCTATCTCCCGTGCTTTTTTCCTCAAGGTCTGTGGTGCCCAGTCCCAGGACCTAAGGCCGTCCAAAATGGCCCCCCTGATTCTGGCCACGGCATAGGTCTCGAACTTAACCCCCCGGTCAGGATCGAATTTCTCCAGGGCGTCCAGTAGCCCCAGCACACCGTGGCTCTCCAGGTCATCCTGGTCGATGCTGGGGGGGAGGTTGATGGCCATCCTCGCCGCCACGTATTTCACCAAGCTCAAATAGGAGGTGAGAAGCGTGTTCTTCGCCTCCTGGTCGCCTCGGGCCTTATACCTCCGCCATAGCTCTCGCTCGTCCCTGATCCTTCCCGTGGCCAACCTCCGATCACCAACCTAGATCATTCGATGTCCCCTGCGAGTGGACGACCCGCGAAAGCGACTGAGCCCCGCAGCGTTACAGGCGGCCTCAGGGCATCCAGCCCATTTCCCCTGGGTATCCGTCCCCCAAGTACGTAAAGGACTGCTCCACCGAAGCCCGGCCGAATCGCCCCGATGGTTTTCAGAGAGAGCTCTCTCACGGTTGGAACCGCCCCTTAACGCTATCAGGTAGAGCCCTCCTGCAGTCTCTTTCGGCGCGAAGCCTTCGGACCCCTCTTCCCTTCCTTCGAGGTCCTTCTATAAAGGCCTTATAACAGGCCTGTACGACGCAACCGGCCCTGCTCCCTAAAGATGAACCGAACTATCCTGTCCCTATCACGCATATCGATCTCTACGAACTTCAGGCCGAACCTCCGGCGCGGGACCCGCCGCGGGAGCTCTGGGCCCGCTAGGGACTCCCTCCGCACAACCTCGGCCACGGCGGGGACCATCTCCTCCTGTCCGAGGTATACCCTCAGCTCGAGCCGGTCCCCCTCCTGTACATCCAGACGAATGGAAAGCAGCATGCCACCGGCGCTGAGGTCCAGGGTGTGGCCCGTCATCCACTGAGCTTCTTCCTCGCCCTCAGGACGGGCTTCCACCGGGACCGATACCGGGAGCCTGTAATACTCCCTCCTCTGCAGCCTCTCGACCTCACCATCAGCCGCTATCCCCAAGAGGGGCACCGGACCGTCCTTCACCGCGACTATTTCACTGACCATCCGGTACATCGCCCTGTCGTCCCGGAACTCCAGGCTCACCCTTCGACCGGGCCTCAGGCCCTCCTCGAGCCCCGCCGCGGCTAGCCAGATGACCCCCTCGTCCATCGCCTGGACCACCGTGCGGTGGCTCGAGTAATGTCCGGCGGCCCGGTAGAGCACGCTCTGATTTACCCGCAAGGAGTAGCGAGTACTCACGATAACGTCACCGTCCCCACTGCCCGCACCTTAACCCGTGGGTCCAACTCATTGTACGAGAGGATCACGAGGCGGGGTGCCGCCCTTTCCGTTAGGCGGCGAAAGTACATGCGCACCGCCGAGGAGCAAAGCACCACTGGCTCATAACCCTTATCGGCCACCGCATCCATCTGCTGCTTCAACGAGGTGAGAATCCTCTGTAAAGCCGCTGGTTCCACCGCCAGGTAACCGGACTGTTCGGACTCCTTCGCCGCCTCGAGGACGAGCTCCTCAACTTCTGGCGCCAGGGTTATAACCTGTACCTCCTCCCGGTCAAGCCCGAAAGTGTGGGCGATAAACCTGCTTAATGCTTGGCGGACGTGTTCAGTCAGCACTGCTGGATCCTGGGTTACTGGGCCGTGATCGGCCAGCGTCTCCAGAATGGTGAGCATATCTCGTATGGGCACCCGTTCCCGCAACAGGTTCTGCAGCACCTTCTGTACCTGCCCCAGCGACAGTATGTTGGGGACCAATTCCTCAACTACGGCTGGGTAATCCTCCTTGATCCGGTCCAGGATTTTCTGGACCTCCTGTCTCCCGAGCAACTCCGCCGCGTGGGTCTTTATTACTTCCGTAAGGTGGGTCGTGATTACCGACGTCGGATCCACCACCGTGTACCCCGCCAGCTCGGCCTTCTCCACCTCCTGCTTGGGGATCCACAAGGCGGGCAGGCCAAAGGCCGGGTCCTTGGTCTCAAGGCCCTCTATCTCCTCTGTAACACCGCCGGGGTTGAGGGCCAGATACCGGTCCGGGAACACCTCGCCCGAGGCAACTTCCACCCCTTTGAGCCGAATCACGTATTTCCTCGGCTCCAGCTGCATATTATCCCTGATCCTTATCGGAGGCACCAACAAGCCGAGTTCCAGGGCCAGTTGTCTCCGTATGGTCCTGCCTCGCTCCAGGAGATCCCCCCCGGCCTCGCGGTCCGCAAGGCACAGCAATCCATAGCCCAACTCAACCTCAAGACGGTCCACCCCGATGAGCGGCAGGGCATCCTCGGCCCCACCAACCTCCTCCTTGGCGGCCGGCTCCTCTTCCTCGACGTCCTCTACCGAACTTACCGCCCGCTGAAGCTGCCAAGCCAGCACTCCGACCAGGCCCGCCAGGGCCAGGAAGGGTACGGTGGGTAGGCCCGGGATGAGCGAGAAGAATACGAGAAAGCCAGCTGTGACGGCCAACACCCTGGGATGTTGAGCGAGCTGTACGATCAGGTCCTTGCCCATGTTATCCTCAGAGGCGGCCCTGGTTACCACGAGCCCCGCAGCGGTCGAAATCAACAGGGCGGGGATCTGTGTCACCAGGCCATCGCCTACCGTGAGAAGTGAATACCTCTCGAGGGCTTCGGCGAAGGTGAAGCCCTTCTGTACTACTCCGATGATAAAGCCGCCCAGCAAGTTTATCAGGGTGATGACGATGCCGGCTATGGCGTCGCCCTTTACGAATTTACTGGCACCGTCCATCGCTCCGTAGAAGTCCGCCTCCCGTTCGATATCCGCCCTCCTGCGACGCGCCTCCTCCTCGTCGATCAACCCCGCGTTCAGGTCGGCGTCAATGCTCATCTGCTTGCCGGGCATGGCGTCCAGCGTGAACCGTGCCGCGACCTCGGCGACCCTCTCGGCCCCTCTAGTGATAACGATAAATTGGATAACCACCAGAATACAGAAGACTATAAAGCCCACTACCGGGTTGCCTCCGACCACGAACAGGCCGAACTGACGGATGATGGCCCCTGCTTCGGCATGTAAGAGTATTAGCCTGGTGGAGGAGACGTTGAGAGCCAACCGATACAAGGTAGCCATTAACAGGAGCGACGGGAACACGGATATCTGCAAAGGGTCTCGCGTATACAGGGTCACCAGTACCACGACAAGAGCGAGAGTCAAGTTCGTAGCCAGAAGAATGTCCAATACCAGCGGGGGCACGGGGATGACCATCATGGCGACGATTATGACCAGCGCGCCCGCTACGAACACATCGCCGTATTGCAGTAAACCTGGTGCAGCTTGAGAGCGTCCCCAGGAAGCCATTTCCTACCTCCTAGCTTACTTTTCCCTGTAACCTGTACACGAAGGCCAGGACCTCGGCAACTGCCCGGTAGAACTCCTCCGAGATCACCTCGCCCACCTCCACCGCGTCATACAAGGCCGCGGCGAGCGCCGGCCTCCGTACTACCGTAACCCCATGGCTTTCCGCGATCTCCCTGATCCTCCTGGCCAACGGCCCCCTACCCTTCGCCACCACCCGCGGTGCCGGCATCTGACCCTCTTGATAACGCAGGGCCACGGCCACGTGCGTTGGGTTCACTATCACCACATCGGCCTTGGGGACCTCGGCCATCATCCTCCGCCGCGCGAATTCCCTCTGTCTCTCCCGCAAGCGCGAACGAAGCCGAGGGTCGCCCTCCACTTCCTTCAGCTCGTCCTTGACCTCCTGCTTGGTCATTCGCAGTCGCGACTCATATTCAACCCTCTGGTACCAGTAATCAGCGAGAGCTATGAGAATCAGTGCCAGGGCCGCCCTGTATGCCACCGCCCAGACCAGCCGGCCTATCTCGTTGATGCTCATTCCGAGCGGCGCTCCGGCAAGGGAACGCAGCTCCGCTAGCTCGCCCCTGACGGAAAAATACATTACGGCTCCCACCACGAGGATCTTGCCCGCCGCCTTCAGCAACTCAACGAGGGCTCGCCGGGAGAAGAGCCTCTTGAGCCCTGCCACGGGGTCCAGCCGGTTGAGCTTAGGGGCCAACGCCTCTGGGGTGATGAGGAACCCCACTTGAGCTATATTAGCGGCAACTGCCGCCAGCGCCGAGAGGGCCAGCACTGGCCCCAAGGCACCCAGCGTAATGCCGGCCGCCTCTCGGGATAGGAGGAGCACTCTTTCCGCCGTCAGTTCGACGCGCAGGTCGACCAGAAGCCGCATCGAGTAGGCCGCCAGCGTGCCATACATCTCGGGCAGGAAAAGGAGCAGGCCAGCCAGCACCACCACCATGACGGCGGTTGAACTTAGTTCCTGGCTGCGCGCCACCTGTCCCCTCCGCCGCGCCTTCTCCCGTCGCCTCGGAGTAGGCCTTTCGGTCTTCTCGGACGCGAAAAGTTGTAAGTCCAGGTTATCCATCACCGCAGTTGGACCCCCATGACTCTCACCATCTCTGCGAGGTAGCCAGCGAGGGCCTCAATCAGGCGGTCCACTACTCCAATGAACACGGGGAGGACCGCCAACAGCAGGAAGAAGCCCACGAGGATCTTCAGTGGAATCCCCACTATGAACACGTTCAACTGGGGCACGGTGCGGGCCAAAATGCCCAGGACCACGCTGGTAACGAACAGAGCCCCGAGGACCGGCGCGCTGATCTCCACGCCCGCTAGAAACATGCGCGCGAAGGCTCGGAAGAGGATGTCGTAGAGCCCGCCATCTAGCACCAACTGCCCCGGCGGCACGGCCTCAATGCTCCTCGCGAGCCCGCCCAGTACGAGGTGATGACCGTCGAGCTCCAAGAAAATCAACAGGGAAAGCAGATACAGAAAGCTTCCCACCAGCGGCATCGGCGTACCGTAGGCGGGGTCCAACACGTTGACGATGGCGAACCCCATTTCCCAGTCGATTATCCCGCCCGCCACCTGCACCGCCATAAAGACCAGGCTAGCCGCCAGGCCCATAGCCAGACCGAGGACGAGTTCGTTGAACACCAGCGGGATCAGATCCCAAACCCCGCGTATGTTCAAGGCAGGAACGTTGGAAACCGCCACGGGTAGCAGCAGCAGCGCCAGTACCAGGACTAAAGCGACTTTCACCTGGCTCGGAATTCGCCGGTTGGAGAACAGCGGTGCCGCCAAGAAGAGACCGCTGAACCGGACCATAAGAAGCAGAAATAGCTCCATCCGCCCCGCCAGCGTATCAAGCAAACTCTACACCTACCTGACGTATAAGGGTATGCTCTCGAACAGCCGCCGCGTGTAATCCACCAGAATCGTCAGCATCCAGGGCCCGAAAAAAACAATGGACAGCAGCACCACCACTATCTTCGGCACGAAGGTGAGTGTCTGCTCGTTGATCTGGGTAGTAGCCTGGATTACGCTGATGATGAGGCCGGTGAGCATACCAAGGCCCAAGATCGGTCCCGCCGTCAGAAGAACGGCTAATAGGGCCTCTCGACCCAAGTTCACTACTAGTTCTTGCGTCAAGGTCGTACACCTCACTGGAACGAAGTAACCAACGACCGGATCACCAGGTGCCATCCGTCAACCATCACGAACAGCAGTACCTTGAAGGGAAAGGATATCATCATCGGCGGTAACATCAGCATCCCCATGGACATGAGCGTGGAAGCGACGATCATATCGATGACGATAAAGGGAATGAAGATCACGAACCCTATCTGAAAGGCCGTCTTCAGCTCGCTTATGGCGAAAGCCGGTATGAGCAGAAGCGTAGGAACGTCCTCGGGTGTGTCGGGCACCTCGGCGCCGGCCATGCTGACGAACAGCTCCAGATCCTTCTCGCGCGTGTTCCTGAGCATAAACTCTCGTATCGGAACCTCGGCCAGGGCCAAAGCCTCCTGTTGAGTTATCTCTCCCGCAAGATAAGGCTGGAGAGCGTCGGCGTTGATCCGGTTCCACACCGGGCTCATGATAAAGAAGGTCAAGAACAGTGCCAGTCCGATGAGCACCTGATTCGGGGGTAAGTTCTGAGTTCCCAGGGCGGTCCTCACGAAAGATAACACCACTACCACTCTGGTGAAGGACGTCATCATGACCAGTATGGCCGGCGCCAAAGACAGGATCGTTAGGGCCGCCAAGATCTGCAGGGTAACGGCAACGTCCTCGGGCTCGTCAGACGTTCCCACCCTAATGTCCAGCGCCGGCAGGGGAACCGGCTGAGCTAAGGCCACGCCGGCATGAGCCCAGAGCACCGAAACAGTCAGGACCACTATCAGGATGACCCTCAGCCCCCTCACGAGCTATCCCTCCATCGCCCCAGCCAGGAAGTCGGCCCGTCGCCGCCTGCACTCCCCTCTGCATCCCACGCGGAGACATCGGTAATCACATCGAGGAGCTCTACGCCCTTGTCAGTCACCCCGATGATGAGGACCTTGTCCACCGCCCTAACCGCACAGATCATGCGGTTGCCCCCGAGAGAGACGGCCTCCAGGACCCGCAGATTTTGCCCCGTTGGCCTGCCTCTAAACCGCGCGGCGACCCTGGCCGCACCGTAGACCAGTGCTATTACTAGAGCGGCGGATATGGTAAACTGAACCAGCGCCCAGGCACTCTCCCACACCGTACTCACCTTCAATCCTTGAGGTTGTGGAGCCGTTCCTCCTGGCTGACTATGTCCGTGATCCTTACTCCGAAATTTTCGTCGATCACTACCACTTCGCCTCGCGCCAGCAACCTACCGTTGACCAGGACGTCCACGGCTTCGCCGGCCAGCTTGTCAAGCTCCAGTACCGACCCGGGCTCCAGCGTCAGTATCTCGCGGACCTTGCGGACCGTCCGGCCGAGCTCAACAGTCAGCTTGAGGGGGACGTCCAGAATGCGCTCTAGGTTGCGTTGGCTATCTCCGTTATCCTTCGTGGTTTCATGAACTACATCACCCTCGAAGGAGTCGCTGAGGAACTTGCCCCCGTTCTCAGAGCTCATCGTTCTCACCTCCGTCCAGATGCTCTTCAATGCGACAGGCCGCGTGCTTTCCCCTCCGTCCTGGTTTGGCTCGGAACTTGGGCCTTCCCTCTATCAGCAGGGTCACCTTGAGCTCACCTGTCTCAGTTAGCAGCAACACATCGCCCTTCTGCAGGTTAACGAGCTCGCCCAGGGTAAGTTCTACCTCTCCCAACACCGCGCTCACCGTTAAGGGCACGTCCATTAGCCGCTTCGTCAACCGATCTCGAGACTCTTGCCTGGAAAATCTCCGCACTGTCGAAAACCACTGATGTGTCGACAGGCGAGGGAGGATGGGCTCCATGACTATGTGCGGCAAGAACAGGTTCAGGATTCCCTCGTAATCTCCCATCCTGATGGGCAAAGTTACGGCGGCGACCATCTCACCCGGGGGCAATATCTGCGTGAACAGCGGGTTCGTCTCAATCCCTTCGACTTCCGGCTCTAGCTTTATGACATCACGCCAGGCCTCGACAAAGCTGTCCATCATCGCCGTGAAGACTCGTCTTATGACCACTCGCTCGATCTCGGTGAGGGCACGGTTCTTTCCGTGTCCATCTCCGGGTCCCCCGAGCATCCGATCGATCATTGGAAAGGCTATGGAGGGGTGCAGCTCCATCACTATCTTGCCCGGCAAGGGGTTTGGGTTCACTATCGCCAGCACTGTGGGGTTATCAGCCGATTGTATGAATTCCCCGAAAGGCAACTGATAGACCGAGTTCATGCTGACCTGTACCATGGTCCGAAAGTTAGCCGAGAAGGCCGTGGTCAGGAGACGGGCGAAGTTGTCGTGAATCATCTCCAGGCTCCTGACCTGGTCCTTGGAGAACTTATCAGGGCGGTGGAAGTCATAAACCCGGATCTGACGCTGGGGTGTCTTCAATACGCCGCCGGCCTCGCCTACCTCCACCTCCCCTGTGGAGAGGGCGGAGATGAGGGCGTCTATCTCCTTCTGACTGAGGGCCTCCGCCACCTCGCTCCCCCCCTATTGAACTATGAACTCCAAGAACAGGACCTCCAGGACTTGTCCCCTCTCCAGCAGGGAATTGATCTCCTGCCGTATCTCCTCCCCGACTAGCCTCATCCCCTCGCTGCCGTTGACGTCGGCGTATGTTTTAGACCGTAACACCGCAAGTAAACGGCTTAAGATCTTCGACCGTTTCAGCTCCAGCTCCTCCAGCACGCCTTGCCCCTTAACCGTAACCTCGACCTCAACCTGGATGAACTTGCGGCCGTCTTCGTCGGCCAGGTCAGTTACGACCTCTCCCAGGCTGTAAACCAGAACTGGTTCCTCCTTTTTAAAGAAGCGCCCGACTATCGGCAGCTCCTCCGCCTCGACTCCCAGGACCCGGATGCTCAGCGCAATACCGATAAAAAGCATGATTATTACGATCAGCAGTAAGAGACCTCGTCTCAAATCGACACCTCCGTGCTATTGCGGTTCCCTCGTACTGTATAACATATGAAGTATTACTATATCCACCCTTCTGTTGAGCTGCCTGCCCTCTGGCGTGCTGTTGTCGCCGATAGGACGGTACTCGCCGTACCCCGCGGCCGACACCCTGTACGGTGAAATCTGCCTTTCCTCGACCAGGTAACGCAGCACGCTGGTCGCCCGCCGTGTGGATAGCTCCCAGTTGCTCGGGAACTCGGGGGTGGATATAGGGACGTTGTCCGTATGGCCCTCTATCCTCAGCTGGTTAGGGATATCCTGAAGGACCACCGCAATCCTATCGAGGACCTCGCGGGCCTCGGGTTTCAGCTCGGCCCTGCCGGAGTCGAACAGCACGTTTTCGGCGAACCGGATCACGAGCCCCCGTTCCTCCACGCTCAGGGCTATAACACCCTTAAGCCCCAGTTCCTGCAACAATTCCTCAATTCGTCTCTGCACCTCTCGCAGCTGTCTCCAGTCCAGCTCGAAGGGCGGGGCTTCCGAGCGCTCCTGCGGGAGGCGCTGCTGTTGTTCCACGATGGCCTGACCCGATTTGAGGATGCCCAGGGCTCCCTTCAACGAGACCACCGCCATGTCGAACTTCTCATTATCGATGGTCGAAAAGGAGTACAGGATCACGAAAAAGGCCAGGATCAGGGTGATCATATCCCCGTAGGTCATCAGCCAGTTGCTCTGCTCGACCTGGTCCTCCCCACGGTACCTTCGCCTACTCACCGGCCACCCCTCCACTCAGGCGGGTGTCTCCAACGGGAGTCTCCTCCTGGGATTCAGACTCCTGCCGCTCTCTCACCCGGAAGAAGGCTCTCAGCTTTTCCCTCAGGATGCGTGGGTTATCGCCCGCCTGGATGGACAGGATGCCCTCGAGGACCATCTCCTTAATGAGCACTTCCTTTTCCGTATGAGACTTCAGCTTGTTGGCTATGGGCAAGAATACCATGTTCGCGAGCAGAACACCGTAGAAGGTCGTAACCAGCGCAACGGCCAGGCCGGGGCCGATCGCCTCCGGGTTGTCCAGCTGTGACAGCATCTGTATAAGGCCGATGAGCGTTCCCATCATGCCGAAGGCAGGGGAGAAGCTGCCCATGGCCTCGAAGACCTTTCTGCCAACGCGATGTCTCTCCTCAAGATAAGTGATCTCCGTCTCCAGGATGCTCCTCACGAGCTCCGGATCGGTTCCGTCCACGACCAGCAAGATACCCTTGGTGAGAAAGGGATCGTCGAGCGCCTCAGCTTCCTCCTCAAGAGCTAGCAGCCCCTCCCGCCTCGCCTTGCGAGCGAGATCTACCAGAGTGTCGACGAGGTCCCGCGGCTTGGCCTTGTAACCGAAGAAGAGGGTCCTCAACATACCGGGAACCGTGAGGAGCTGCGACAGGGGGAAGCTCACCATCGCGGCAGCAATGCTCCCTCCCAGGGTGATCACCAGGGAAGGTGGACTCCAAAAGGCCACAAGCGAGCCGCCCGTAGAGAGGGCCCAATACAGCAGACCGAAGCCAAGTAGGAATCCCGTGATCGAACTGATGTCCACCGCTACTCCACCTTTCTCGGCACCGCCGTTGCCTTCTGGTGACACCCATAGGCCCTTTTCCGGTACTCTAAGACGCGCGCCGTGACCTCTTCCACCGTCTCCCGGACCAAGATCTTCCGTCCTGTAGCCAGTTGGATGAGGGTATCAGGTGTCGACTCCACGGACTCAATCAACTCGGCGTTCAGGACCATCGACCTGCCATCCAAGCGGGTGACTTCTATCAACCCCATCACCTCCCGGGGTGGGGGGCCGGCGCACCCGACCCCCCGTCACCAGATCACCTCTTCAGGTTCACCAGCTCTTCAAGCATCTGGTCAGAAGTCGTAATTATCCTCGAGTTTGCCTGAAACCCACGCTGGGTAATGATCATCTCCGTGAACTCCCTGGAGAGGTCCACGTTGGACATCTCGAGCGAACCCGGAGCTATGGTACCGCGATCGGCGGTCCCGGCTGGCCCCACCTGCTTGAGCCCCGAGTTATTGGACTCCTCGTAGAGGTTCTGGCCCAATTTCGTGAGCCCGCCCGGGTTCTGGAAGGAGGCCAGGGCCAGTCGCGCCAGCGGAGAGGTCAGCCCGTTGGAGAACACCCCAGTTACAACTCCCGAAGTGTCGATGGTGAACTTGGTCAGTGACCCCATGGCGTATCCGTCGCGGTCTACCACCGAAGCGGTGGAATCGCCGACGTACTGGGTCAAGCCCTGGAGGTCCAACGTGACGTTCATCGCGCTGGCCCCCGGCGGGTTCAAGGTGATGGGGTTGTTCACGGCATCAGATTGGTATAACCCGCTGGAGTCGAAGGTAATGGTGCCGTCGCCCGCCGTAACCACGCTGCCGGAAGCCTGCCAGGTCCACTGGTTTGGGTTTACGGAACTCCGCGTGAAGGTTATGGTCACGCTGTGGGGCTCTCCCAGCGAGTCATAGACCTTTACCTCGGTGGTGTAGGAATTTCCGATGCTCGTCCTGGCGTCCAAGTTGTACCCGAAGGTGATGCGTGTGGTGGCTTTGGGTGGGATGGTCGTCCCCAGCGGGATCCGGATATCCGTCAAGTTGTCCACGTCCAGGGCGGGAAACTGGCCATCTTGTGCCATCCACCCCTGCACCCTCAGACCGTCGGGGTTGACGAGGTAACCCGAACTATCTGTGGAGAAGTTGCCCGCTCTGGTGAACAGGTGGCTCCCGCCCTCGCTCAAGATGAAGAACCCGTTCCCCTGGATGGCAAGGTCCGTGTTATTGCCCGTAGGCTGGAGATTCCCCTGAGTGTGAAAGGTATCGATGCTCGCCAACGCCATGCCCAGCCCGACCTGCTGCGGGTTGGTGCCGCCGCGATCGCCGCTGGGTGACGACGCTCCGCGGATGGTCTGGTTAAACACCTCTTGGAAGGTAACTCGGCTACTCTTGAAGGCGATGGTATTTACGTTGGCGATGTTGTTGCCGATCACGTCCATTCGTATCTGGTGATTACGCAAGCCTGATACGCCTGCGTACATTGAGCGCATCATGTTACTAGTCGACCTCCTTGGACAGCGCGGTCCGAAGGAGACGGTCGCCTCAGTCGGTCCGCGACCGCTGGCCTCCTCCTAGAGGTCCGGCCTCAGCTCTCCTTCGTGTCAACAATTACCGCGCTATCGATATTAGTGAACACCCGTTCCTTCATGCGCGACCTGTCAACCGCCGTTATCACCGTTCTGTTCTTGATGCTCACCACCAGCGCCAGGTCATCGAGGAGTATGAGCGACTCTCTGGCCCCTTTGCCGGCAGCCTTTTCCACAGCCCGGCTGAC
>DFND01000096.1 GCA_002375895.1 Firmicutes bacterium UBA3576 | reverse complement strand
GCATTCATCACATGACCATGACCGGCGGCGATCCTGTCATCATGCTCGACGCGCCGCTGCACGCAACCAAGAAGGCGCTGGAAAAGGCCGGCATGAAGATCGACGACATCGATCTGTTCGAGGTCAACGAGGCCTTCGCCTCGGTGGTCTTGGCCTGGGGCCGGGAGCTGGAGCCCGACTGGAGCAGGGTCAACCCCAACGGCGGCTCCATAGCCCTCGGCCACCCCCTGGGGACCACGGGCGCCAGGCTCATAGGCTCGACCGTGAGGGAGCTCGAGCGCAGGGGCGGACGGTACGCCCTGATCACCATGTGCATCGGCTTCGGCATGGGCATAGCGACGATCCTGGAAAGGGTGGAAGCGTGAGGGAGTACAGGTTGCCGGCCGAGGTGAGGGCCCGGGTCATGGGAGAGCTGGCCATGGCCTGGGACGGGCAGTGGTTTCTCAAGGTGATGGAGGAGTGCGGCCTGGATACGGCGGTGAGGATCAACGCCAGGGTTCGCGCGGCCCAGGGGCGCTTGGAGATGAGGGCGATGCTGAGGGCGCTGGGCAAGGAGCGCGCCGACGATCTCACCGATGCCCTGGCCATTATCAGAGCCTATACCCCCATGCTCATGGGGGATACGGTAGTTGCCTCCTTCGAAGTCCTGCCCGACGGCCGCTGCCGGGTGCTCATCGACCGGTGCAAGGCTTACGAGGGCTCCCGCCGGGCGGGCCTTCCGAGGTCAGACCAGGCCTGTCTCGGCTGCCCGGGCCTGTGGGAGGCGTGGTTGTCCGTGCTGCTCGGCGACCCGCCTCCCGTGCTGCCCGTGCGGAGGATGGGCATGGGCGATGAGAGGTGCGAGTACATCATAGGGGGTGGCGGAGGGGGAGAATAGGCGGGCGGTGAGGTTCGCCAGTGCCCTTGCGGTTCTTAACTCGGGCCGCCCGGCGTAGGGTCCTCCAGGGGGATCATCGTGTTCCTGGTGCTCAGGATCAAGGCGTGGCACCTGGCCGTGGCGGCGGCCCTGATGTTGGCCCTGCCCCTGACCTTTGAGATCGGGCGTCGTCAAGTGACGTCGGCCCCGAGGAGGATGCCCATTAACTCGGTGATGACCGACGAGAGGAAGGTGGCCCTTACCTTCGACGACGCGCCGTGGGATCCTGAGGCCATCCCCAGGATCCTAGCGGTCCTACAGGCTCACGGCGTGAGGTCCACCTTCTTCCTCACCACGCCTTGGGTGAAGCGCTACCCGGAGATGGCGCGGATGATAGCTCGGGGTGGGCACGAGATCGGACTTCACTCCACTAGCCACCGCGATATGAGGCGGCTCTCGCGGGAGGACATCATCGCCGAGTTGGAGGCGAACCGGAGGGCCATCGAGGAGGTCACGGGACAGCGTGCCCGTCTCTTCCGGGCACCCTTCGGCGCCTACGACGACCGGCTGCTGTCCATCGCCGAGGACGAGCTCGGGCTGGTGGCCATTCAATGGAACGTGGACTCGCGGGACTGGCGCGGCCTATCCGCACGGGCCATAGTGAGGAGGGTGACCCGGGCGGTAAGGCCAGGCTCCATAGTCCTCTTTCACAGTACGGCCAGGCACACCGCCGAGGCCCTGCCTGAGATCATAGCCTTCCTGAGGGAACGAGGCTATGCGATGGTGCCCGTCTCCGAGCTCCTCCACAAGGGCGACTACTACGTGGACCCCATGGGCAGGCAGGTGGACCTTCCCGACGGCTCCGAGCGCCCGTCAGCGGACTGAGGTTCTTCACTCCCTCCGGGCAGCGTAAGTATTGTCCGGAGGGGTTATTATGCTGGTGGTGCTCCGGGTCAACAGGCGCTGCCTGGCCCTGGCGGCGGCCCTGGTGTTGCTAGCGGTCCTTGTGCTGAGGGGAGACCTCTTGGACCGGGCCATCTCGGTTTTCAAGGCCTCGAGGCGCCTCCCCATATACTCCGTGGCCACCGAGGAGAAGAAGGTGGCCCTCACCTTCGACGCCGCCTGGGGAGCGGAGAGGACCCCGCGCATCCTGGAGATCCTGCGGGAGAACGACATCAAGGCGACCTTCTTTCTGGTCTCCTTCTGGGTGGAGGACTACCCGGAGATGGCCAGGAGGATAGCGGAGGAGGGCCATGAGATCGGCCTCCACTCCACCACCCACCCGGATATGACCACGCTGTCCCGGGAGGACATCATCTGGGAGCTGGAGGAGAACCGCAGGATCATCGAGGAGGTGACGGGACGGCGGCCGTGGCTCTTCCGGCCCCCCTTCGGCGCCTACAGCGACAGGCTTCTGGCGGTGGCCGAGGACGAGCTCGGGCTGGTGACCATACAGTGGGACGTGGACTCCCTGGATTGGCACGACCTCTCCGGGCCGGCCATGGTCGAACGCGTCACGCGGAGGGTAAAGCCCGGCTCCATAATCCTCTTCCACAACAACGGCAAGCACACGCCCGAGGCTCTGCCCGGCATCATCGCCTATCTCAGGTCCCAGGGTTACGAGATGGTCCCCGTCTCCGAGCTCCTCCACAGGGGAGAATACTACATCGATCATCAGGGGCGGCAGGTGGCGAAGCCGGGCTCCTCGCTCGAGGTCAAACCCCGCTGAGGGAGGAAAAGGCGGGCCGGGTGACGAATTCTCGGGCATGAAAGCGCGCCAAAGTTCCAACCTGACCGTATACCTCTTGCTGATAGCCACCACCTCCATCTGGGGAGGCGGCTTCGTCGTCACCAAGGCCGCCGTGTCGATGATCCCCCCGATGACCCTCGCGGCCCTCAGGTTCTTCCTGTCGAGCCTGTTCCTCATCCCCTGGGCCATCCGGGTCGAGGGACGTATCCGGCCGCGTGACCTCTGGGACGTGCTCCTCTTCGCCTTCCTGGGCTTCACAGGCGCCTTCCTGTACAACGTGTTCTTCATCTACGGGGTCAAGCTCAACGGTGCGGGGGAGAGCGCCCTCATCGTCGCCGCGAACCCCATCGTGGTGGGCCTGCTCTCGGCCCTGTTCCTGGGCGAGAGGTTCGGGGCCAGGCACGTCGTGGGGCTGCTCCTGTCCCTCCTGGGCGTCGCCACCATCATCTCCGGCGGCGACCTCGGCGCCATCGCGCGGCTGGACCTCCGGCCAGAGAGGCTGCTCCTGGTGGGCGGGGTCCTCTCCTGGGCGGTCTACAGCGTGGTGGGGAAGGTCGTCATGGCCCGCTACTCGCCCCTCACCACCACCGCCTACGCCTCGGCCTTCGGGTTCCTGTGGCTGCTTCCCCTTGGCGTGAGGGAGTACCTGGCGGGGGAGGTGGGGCGGTATGACCTCGCCGCGGTTGCCTCCTTGCTGTACATGTCCCTGTTCATGACCGTCCTGGCCTTCGTCTGGTGGTACGAGGGCGTCCGTCGCATAGGCGCCGGCAGGACGGCGGTGTTCGTCAACCTGATGCCCGTCTCGGCGGTGATCTTCTCGGCGGCCTTCCTGGGTGAGCCGGTGACCGTCGTGCACCTCCTGGGCGGCACTCTGGTCATCTCCGGGGTCCTGGTCACCACCACGGGGCGCGCTCCTTCCTGAAGCCCCCCTCAGGGAAATCTAACCATCTTGCGGGCTCCCGCCGGCCCCAGCACCTCGTACTCGTCCCCGGACCGGTGAAGTAGCCGCGAGGCGCACCTTATCTGCACGTGCTCACCGGGCCTACGGGCGAGGAGGGCCCGTGCCCCATGCTGCCCGAGGACCGCCACCCCCTCCATATCACACGCCACCTGGTCCGAGGAGGCCAGGATGAGGCCCGGTCGGGCCACGTCGCCCATGGTCGGGCCCTCGGTGACGAAGGCCTCGCGCCCGTCCGCGATCACCAGGTCGGCCCGGCAGGCGGCGGCCAGCTGGCCGATCTTCTCCTGGAGCCGTGAGGCGTGGATGAGCCGGCGTTGACCCGGGTGGACCAGGCCGAAGGCCGACTTCAGGGACAGGGAGAATCCGGCGTAGCGGTGGGTCTTCAGCAGGGAGAGGAAGAGGAGGACCTCCGCCTCATAGGCCGCGCGGGCGACGGCCACCCCGGGGAGGACGTCGCCCCTCGTCTCCACCCAGACCCACTCCTCCTGCTCCTCGAAGATGACCACGGGGACTTCCAGCTGCCCGGCGACGTCCAGCAGGCCGGCGTCGGTCAGGACCCGTCGGGTCGGCCACCAGGGGGCGCCTGAGCTCTCCCCGACGGTGAGGCGGGCGCCCAGGTCCTTGAGCAGGACCAGGGTGCCCGCCAGCAGCCGCAGCTCAGTGGAGGCCGGGTACGGGTGTGCGCTGTTGAAGTTGGGCTTGACCAGCACCTCGGCGTCCTTGAAGGTGCTCCGATAGGCGCTCCCGAGGACCGTGCCGAGGAGGGCGTCGAGGAGGGCGGCGGCCTCCTCGACGGACATGTCCCGCTCCGCCTTCTCGATCACCACCCGCGGGGGCAACCCGAGGCCCCTGCGCGGCGGCACCCTGGCGAGGTGCCGCGGCACGGGCGGGGCCGTCAGAAGCCTGAAGGCACCCAGGGTCGCCTCCTCGAGCCTTCGCACAAGCCTCGCCACGGCTGTTCTCCCCTTTACTTGAAGAGGTTCACCAGGGCCGCGCCGGCCCAGATCCCGCCGATGGCCACCACCCCTGCCAGCGCCTCCGGAGCGGGGACGGGAAGCCCGAGGAGGCGGAAGACGGCGCCTAACAACACTCCCGTGAGGAACGAAGCCAGCAACTGCATCCTTTACCCCCCTGAGTCGTATTATCCCCACTCTCGGTCCTTTTCCCCGGCCCGGCGGTCGGGTTAGTCCCTGCCGGCTACCGGCAGGTCCTTGAAGTAGATGGCCGGGGCGTAGCCGAAGCCGTAGAAGATGGCCAGGGTGGGCTCCAGGGTGTCGCCCAGGGCCTCGATCCGGTTGAAGACCTCGTAGACGTTGCCGGCGACCATGGCGTCCATGACCTTCCCAGTGACCTCGCCCTTCTCCACCAGGAACCCCGTCCCGATGTGCAGCGAGAACTCACCGGCCACCAGGTTGCCCGTGTGTCCCCCCATGACCGACTCCACGATTATCCCCCGCTTGATGTCCTTGATCATATCCCGGAGGGAAACGTCGCCGGGCTCCAGCACGAAGTTGCTGGGCTGCGGGGTGGGCTCTACCTCTACCCCCTCGGAGAAGAGGTTCCGCCTGAAGCCGTTGCCGGTGGGCTCGGCGCCGGTCTCGGTCGCCGTCCTGAGGTCGAAGAGGAACCCCTTGAGGTGTCCCCTGTCGATTAGGACCGTCCTCTGGGCGGGGACGCCCTCGTCGTCGACGACCAGGCTCCTGAGCCCGAGGGGGCGCAGGGGGTCGTCCACCAGGGTTATTCGCTCGTCCACGATCCGCTCGTCGACCTTGCCGAGCAGAGGGGACGTGCCCTTGGCCACCGACTCGCCGGATATGCCGGCGAAGAACCTCAACAGCAGGGCCCAGGCGGCGCCGGCGGTGAAGATCACGGGGTACCTTCCCGTCGGCACCGAGGTTCGCCTCTGGCTCAGGCGGTGCTTTCGGACGAACTCCTCGATGTCCTCGTCAGTGACGCTGAACTCGGCCCCCTCCTCTCGCCAGAAGGGGACCTCGATGAACCCCTGGGGGGAGAGGCTCCACATGCCGACGGCGTAGTTAGTCCTCGAGTAGGAGGCCTCCTGGCCCGCGGAGTTGGCGACGCTGATCTTGCGCACGCGTCTCTCGATCCCCAGGGTGCAGTTGATGTCCGGGTCGAGGGCCCTGATCCTCCTCAGGATGTCCTCGCCCCGCGCGATGAGATCCTCCACCTGGAGAGAGGAGGTCTTCTCGTCGTAGGTCTTGACCTCCGGCAGGGGGCTCCGGTCGGGGAAGGAGAACCGGCACGGCTGCCCGTAACGGGCCGACTGCAGGGCCCGCTCCACCAGTCCCCCCCGCTCCCAGGCGGTGGAGGCGGCCATGCCGAGCCGCCCCTGGGCCACCAGCCTCAGCGCCAAGCCGTAGACGTCCTTCTCCGTCACCGCCTTGAGGGAGCCGTTGACGAACTCGACCGGGGTCACGGCGTCCTCGCTCACGAACACCTCGGCGCTCTCGGCGTGTTCGAGGGCCTTATCCAACAGAGCTCTCATCACTTTCTCCCCCCAATGGTGAGGCTGTCTATCTTAATGTAGGGGCTGCCACTCCCCGAGGCGTAGATGATCTGGCCTTTCTTGCCGCATCCTCCGGCCCGGTTCATGATCAGCTCCTCGCCGACCATGGAGATGTTGGCCAAGGTGGTGAAGAGGTTGCCGGAGAGCACTATGTCCCTGACCATCGCTTCGCTCTTGCCTTTCTTTATGCGGTAGCCCAACTGCACCCCGAAGGTGAACATCTCGCCCGAGGTCTGGCCGCCCGCGGCCCCTATGAGCAGCAGGCCGTCATCTATGGAGGCCATCATCTCCTCGAGGGAGGCGTCGCCGGGCTCGATGAAGATGTTGGACATGCGGACTATCGGGGGGTGGGTGAAGTCCTTGGCCCGGCAGTTGCCCGTGACCTCCTCGCCGAGCTTGCCGGCGGTCTGCCGGGAGTGAAGCCGCCCCGTCAGTATCCCCTCGCGGACCAGGTAGGTCTTGCGGCCCCTGACCCCCTCGTCGTCGTAGACGTAGGAGCCCGGGTGGCCTGAGAAGGAGGGGTCATCCACGATGTTGAGGTGCGGCCCGCCGAACCGCCTCCCGAGCTTCATGGTCTCCTTGAGACGGGGGTTATCGGCCAGGTTGTCCGACTCACTCAGGTGACCGAAGGCCTCGTGCACGAAGACGCCGGCCGAGCTGGGGTCCAAGATCACCGTGTAGTTGCCGGCCTCGACCGGCTCTGCGTCCAGCAGTGCGCCAGCCTCACGGGCGACGGCCTCGACCTCCTCCTCGCGGCCCCTCAGCAGCGCGAGGTCATCGGTGCCGCCGAGCGCGATGAAACGCCGCTGGGTCAGGTCGCCCCGGCGGGCCACGGCCCCTATCCGGGCGAAGACCAGCAGCTGCTCCTGGTCGATGAAGGTCCCCTCGTTATTGGCGAAGTACTTGCGGCTGGCGATCTCCAGGTAGGAGACGTCGGTCGACTGGATGTGTGGGGAGCCCAGCAGGATCTGATTGTACTCCCAGATGAGCTGCCTCTTCTCCTCCAGGTCCACGAGCCTCGGGTCCTCGGAGGGGTTCACCCTCACCGTGTCCACCACGGTCTCTACTGGCGCCATCTTGTCCGGCTCCTTGACGTGGCGGGCCACCACCCGCGCGGACCGGGCGGCCCTCTCCAGGGACTCTGCGGCGCGCTCGATCTCGTTGAAGGACATGGCGCCCCAGCCGCCGCCGATCAGGGCCCGCGCTTGTCCGCCGACCACCCTCGAGGAGCCGATGTCGACGAGCTCCTTGCCGCTGTACCGGACGGAGGTGATGGTCGTCTCCTCGTAGCGGATATCCGCGTAGCCCTCGCTACTGTCCAGGGACAGGGCCCTCTGCAGGATCTCTCTCATCCCCGATCTCACTCCTCTCTGCGTAAGTTAAAACATAGGGTAACTTCTCCGACCGGCGGCGGTTTCCCTGCGGAGTCCCGGAGGAGCCCTTTCCCCCTCCCTGGAGCAGGAAGGGCCCGCCCGTCGGGAGAAAACCGACGTAGGAAAGGAGTGGATGATGACCGTGACCAAGTGGACTGACTTACTTCGGGAGCACCTTCAGAACCTGATCCGGATCGACACCACCAACCCCCCAGGCGGTGAGACGGCGGCCTGCCGGTACATCGCCGACGTCCTCGACCGGGCGGGAATCGAGCACCGCATCTACGAGCCCGAGCCGGGGCGGGGCAGCATCGTGGCCCGGCTCAGGGGGGACGGGTCGGCGAGGCCCCTTCTCCTCCTCTCACACCTGGACGTAGTCCCGGCCGAGCCCGAGGAGTGGTCTCGAGACCCCTTCGGGGGAGAGCTCGCGGAAGGCGAGGTCTGGGGCCGCGGGGCGCTGGACTGCAAGGGGGCGGTGGCCCTCTGGCTCACGGTCCTCCTGCGGGCCAAGGAGGAGGGCCTGAGGCTCAAAAGGGACATCATCTTCGCCGCGACGGCCGACGAGGAGGCGGGCGGTTCGCTGGGGGTGGGTTGGCTGGTGGAGAATCACCCCGAGGAGCTTGACGCCGAGTACTGCCTCAACGAGGGCGGCGGGGCCAGCATGGTCCTCGGGGGACGCACCTTCTTCACCTACCAGACGGCCGAGAAGGGCATCTGCTGGCTGCGGCTGAGGGCAAGGGGCGTGGGCGGTCACGCCTCCGTCCCCCATGGCGAGAACGCCGTGGTGAGGCTGGCGGAGGCCGTGGCTCGTCTAGGGCGCTCCTCCCTGCCCGTCCATCTCACCGAGACCCCGGAGAGGTTCCTGAGGGGGATCGCCGAGGGCCTCGGCCGGGACCTGGATCTCTCCGACCCGGTGAGGCAGGCCCGGGCCCTGGCCGGCGACGAGTACCAGGCGCTGACCTTCCTGGCCATGCTCCGGAACACCGCCTGCCCCACCGTCCTGAGGGCGGGCTCTAAGACCAACGTCATACCCTCGGGCGCGGAGGCCGACGTCGACTGTCGGCTTCTGCCCGGGCAGGGCCCCGAGGACGTCCTCAGGGAGGTCCGCGAGGTCCTGGGGGCCGAGGTTCTCGAGCACCTCGAGCTGGAGGTCGTGCGCAGCGGGCAGCCCAACTGGTCCTCCGCGGACACGGAGCTCGCGGCGGTCATAGGGGAGGTGCTCGAGCAGAAGAGGCCCGGCTCCGTGCTCGTGCCCCTGCTCGTCCCCGGCGCCACCGACGCTCGTTACCTGAGGTCGAGGGGCACCACGGTCTACGGGTTCGTGCCCACCCTGCCCGACGTCGACGAGAGGTCCGTCCACGGCGTCAACGAACGCATCTCCCTGGCCAGCCTCGCCTTCGGCCTGGAGGTTGGCTGGGAGGTAGTGCGCCGGATGACGGGCGTAGAGAGAGCTCATCGGACGCCATGAAGTGCCCCGTCTTCTGACGGTCAAAGGCCGCCCTAAAGGCGGTGTTCCATCCTATCGATGTAAGATTGAGAGATAACCGGGAGGTGCGAGATGACCCGGGTCATAGCCGTGAGTAACGCCAAGGGTGGAGTGGGGAAGACGGTGACGGTGGCCAACCTCGGGGCGGCCCTGGCGGAGCTGGACCGTAAGGTGCTGCTGGTCGACTTCGACTCCCAGGGTTCGCTGACCCTTCACTTCGGCTACCAGCCCGAGAGCCTGCGCGGCCGGACCATCTACGAGGTCATAAAGGGCAACCGTTCGGCTCGCGGCGTCATCCAGGTGACCGAGCACGGGGTCGACCTGATCCCGGCGAATATAGACCTGGCGGCGGCCGAGGTGGAGCTGCTGACGGCCTTCCACGCGCGGGGCGTGCCCTGGTACGACCGGCTGGCCAGGGCCCTCGGCGACGGCCTCGGCTACGATTATATCCTCGTGGACTGCCCGCCCTCGCTGGGGGTGCTGACCATGAACGCCTACGTGGCGGCGACGGAGATCATCGTCCCCCTGGCCTGTGACTACCTGTCGATGCGGGGGCTGGGGCAGCTGCTCACGGCCCTGCGATCGGTGAAGAACACCTGGAACGGCGAGCTCAAGGTGCTCGGCGTGTTGCCTACGCTCTTCGACTCCCGTACGCTGCACAGCCGGGAGGCGCTGGAGGAGACCCGGAGGGTCCTCCAGGGGAAGCTACACGTTTACGACCACGTCGTCAAGCGTTCGGTCAAATTCAAGGAGGCCCCGGTGGTGGGGCAGCCCATAACGGCCTATGCGCCCTCCTTCGAGGGGGCGGAGGCCTACAGGGCCTTGGCCAGGGAGGTTGATGCCAGTTGACGAAAAAGAAGAAGAAGAAAGCCAGCATGAGCGGCCTCGGGGAGCAGATCTACGAATCTGAAGACGTCGTCCTCTTCCCCACGGAGGAGCCCGCGCCCGCTGCGCAGCAGGCGGCGCCTGCCGCCGTGAGCCAGGAGGAGAGCAAGGCGGAGGGGGTCGCCAGGACGAGGGCCACTGTCGGCGACAAGTTCGTCCTCTTCCGTCTGGGGGACTCCTTCTTCGGCCTCGAGGTAGGTCGAGTGCGGGAGGTAGTCCCCTGCGGGGAGATCACCCGCGTGCCCGGGGCCCCGCCCTTCGTGGAGGGGATCATAAACCTGCGGGGCGAGGTCACTCCTGTGGTCAACCTGTCGGGCAAGCTGGCTGTCGACAACTGGAGCGTGGAACAGGCCGAGAGGATCGTCGTCGTGGAGCACGGCGAGGGATGGGTGGGCATACTGGTAGATGACGTCTCGGACGTGAAGTTCATCGCCCCGGAGGCCATTCAGGACCCGGGCTCGGTCACGGGCGGTGATTTCCTGATCGGGATGGTGGAGGTGGACGACAAGTTCGTGCTCCTGTTGGACGCCGAGGAGCTGCTGCGGCCGGAGGAAGCGGCTTGATGCGAGAGGTCGTGGAGCGAAGGCACACGCCCCGCGGCGAGGTGGTCCTCTGCCGGCGGGGCGATTGTTTTGAGATCATCATGAACGGGCAGTTCCTGATGTCCTCGGAGGCCAACGGCCGGGGTGAGGCCGCCTTGGTGGACCTGGCCGTGCCGCACCTCGGGACCCCGGGCCCCTACAGGTTCCTCATAGGCGGCCTGGGGCTCGGGTTAACCGTGAGGGCCGCGCTGCGATACCAGGCGCTCGTGGACGTGGTGGAGATCGAGCCCGCCGTAATCGAGTGGAACAGGGGGGTCCTGGCGGGCTTGAACGGGCGGGCCCTGGAGTCCGACCGGGTACGGGTCTTCTGCGCCGACTTCCTGGAGTTCATCCAGAGCCCCCCCGCCCAGTACGATCTCGTGGCCCTGGACGTCGACAACGGGCCGGAATGGACGGTGTGGGGGGCGAACGCCCGGCTCTACACCCCCCACGGCCTCAGGCTAATAAGGGACGCCGTGGCCCCGGGCGGACTGTTCACCCTGTGGTCCCACGCGCCGTCCGCCCGCTTTCGAAACCTCCTGGCAGGAGTGTTCCCCGCGCATGCCGAAGTCACTGTGCAGGAGGATTCTGGGTTGGACTGCGTCGTGTATCTATGTCGAGCTTCCGGAGGCCTCATCCATGAAGGGTCAGAGGGTCCAGAAGGACCTCCACACCCCCAAGGGCGACCTGATGGTAGAGGGGCCGATCCCGCCCGAGGAGATGCGCCGCCTGGTCCTGGACGAGGGGCTCACGAGCTTCAGGCCCCCCAAGCGGCAGCACGGCGCCCTCATGACCGTCGCGGAGATGCCGCTGGGGAGGGTGGTGGCCGCCCATGACGGCCGGACCATCGTGGGGTACGTCGCCTTTCACCCGCCCGACGAGATCGAGAGATGGAGCCAGGCGAGCATCTCGGAGATCCTCGAGATGGGCGCCCTGGAGGTCTCTCCGGCCTGGCGGGGCTGTGGGGTGGCCTCGGCCCTCCTCGAGGTGTCCTTCGCCGACGACTTCTTCGAGGATTACATAGTCATCTCCACGGAGTTCTACTGGCATTGGGACCTCAAGGGCACGGGGCTCTCCATCTGGGAGTACCAGGACGTTCTGAAGAGGCTGCTCGGCAGGGCGGGAATGCGCGAGATGAGCACAGACGAGCCGGACGTGGTCTGTCACCCGGCTAATATGTTGATGGTCAGGGTGGGGAGCAGGGTGCATCCAGAGGCCCTCCTGGAGTTCGAGCGCCTGAGGCACCGAGGCCGTGGGCGGACTGTCTGAGACGGGGGTGACCTGTGCTTGCTCGTCGAGGATATCATGACCAGGGACGTCGAGACCGTGTCCCCCAGCACCAATATCTGCGACGCCCTGGCCATCATGGAGGAGAGGCGCATCCGCCACCTGCCGGTCCTGGCGGGCGGAGCCCTGGTGGGCATAGTCTCCGAGGGAGACCTCAAGGAGGCCCAGTCCTTGGTGATTCGGGACTGCCGAGAGGGGGCCGAGCGGCGGACCCCGGTGGAGGTGGTGATGCGGAGGCGGGTCTTCACCGCCCACCCCCTGGATCCCATCGAGGAGGCGGCGCTGGTGATGTATCGGCGGCGGATAGGGTGCCTGCCGGTGGTCTCGGGGGGCGAGCTGGTGGGCATCGTCACCCAGACCGACCTCATCAGGTCTCTGGTGGAGCTCATGGGCGTGAACAGGTCCAGTTCGCGCCTGGAGGTACAGGTACCGGACCGGCCGGGGATGCTGGCCCAGATAGCAGAGCTGATCAGGAAGCACGGCGTCAACATCTCGAGCGTGCTCACGCTGCCGGCCGAGGAGGCCGGGGAGAAGAAACTGGTCTTCAGGCTCCAGACCATCGATCTGAGGAGGATAGCCGGGGATATCAGGGAGGCGGGCTACCGGATAACGTGGCCTCCGACCCTCGATGAGACGCGATGAAGCACCGCGCCGCTTTTGTATACAGCCCGGCCTACGCCGCGTACAGCTTCGGTACAGAACACCCCTTCAACGCTCGGCGCCTGGAGCTCACCGTGGACCTCCTGCAGTCCATGGGGCTCCTCTACCCGTCGGACGTCGAAGAACCCCGCCCCGCTACGCCCGAGCAGCTAGAGCTGAAACACTCCAAGCAGTATGTGGCCACCGTTGAGGCCTCGAGCCGGACGGGAAGGCCCGTGCCCGGGGCCGCCGAGTACGGGCTGGGCACGGAGGACAACCCCGTCTTCCCGGGCATGCACGAGGCCGCGTCTCTCATCGTCGGCGGCACGCTCACCGCGGCGGAGCTGGTGGCGTCGGGCCGTTACACGCACGCCCTCAGTATCGGCGGCGGCCTCCATCACGCCGGGGCCGACACGGCGTCGGGCTTTTGTATCTATAACGACATCGCCGTGGCCATAGAGCATCTCAAGAGGAGCTACGGGGTTCGCGTGGCCTATATCGACACCGACGCCCACCACGGGGACGGGGTGCAGTGGCTCTTTTACAGCGATCCCGAGGTG
Source organism: Firmicutes bacterium UBA3576 (assembly GCA_002375895.1). Lineage (GTDB taxonomy): Bacteria > Bacillota > Sulfobacillia > UBA3569 > UBA3569 > UBA3569. The sequence goes on along the minus strand of DFND01000096.1, from coordinate 46,394 downwards.
CTGACGGTGAGCGTCCACGAGACCGGCCGCTATCTCTTCCCGGGGACGGGCTATGTGGAGGAGAGGGGGGCCGGCGCCGGCTACGGTTACTCGGTCAACGTCCCCCTCGAGGCCTTCACGGAGGACGACTCCTTCATCGAGGCCCTGGAGAAGGTGCTTCCCCCGGTCCTCGAGGACTTCCGCCCGGACATCATCGTCAGCCAGCACGGGTGCGACGGACACCGCCTGGACCCGCTGACGGACCTGTGTCTCAGCATCCGTTCCTACGCCCTCGTGCCCCGCCTCATCCACGAGCTCGCCCACGCCCTGTGCGACGGCCGTTGGGTGGCCGTGGGAGGGGGCGGCTACAACATCTGGTCGGTGGTCCCCCGGGCCTGGGCCTACCTGTGGGCGTCCATGGCCGAGCGGAGCGTCCCCGAGGTCATACCCCACAACTGGTCGGCCAAGTGGGCCCCGAGGAGCCCGGTCCCCTTACCGCAGCGGGTGACCGACGAGGGGTTTCCGCCCGTGAGGAGGCGCCGGGAGATAGAGGAGAAGAACCGAATTACCGTCGCCCGCGTCCTGGGCGGCCTGGTCAGGAGGAGGCAAGGATGAACCTACCGCGCAACGAGGAGGAGCTCATAGGGTTCCTCGACAACCTGGAGGATTCGCTGGAGGACCTCAACGTAAGGTACGCGGAGTGTCTGTGGAAGAGGTACACCACCGGTGAGGGCGGAGCTGAGGACCTGAACCGCCTCGACCGCGAGAGGGCCGAGCTGCTGGGTAGGGGCCCTTACCTGGAGATGGTGCGCGAAGGGATGGACCGGGTCGGGGATCCGACCCTCAGGAGGCGGCTGGAGGTCTGGGAGAAGGTCCTGCTTCGGTCGCGGGTGGAGAGCAGGGAGGATATCTTCGCCCTGAGGAACGAGATCACCGACCGCATCATCTCCTTCCGTCCCGTGGTGGGCGGGAAGGAGAGGGAGATCAGCGAGCTGCGGGATATCCTGCGCCGGGCCGACGACCGGGGCCTCAGGCGGGAGGCCTGGGAGGCCATGGCCCCCCTGTCGGAGGAGATGGCGCCCCGCACCCTGTCCCTGATTCACGCCCGGAACCGGGCGGCCGGCGAGTACGGCTTCGATACCTTCGTGGACCTGTCCCTCGCCTGCGACGACCTGGACCGGACGGCCGTGGAGGGCCTCCTGGAGGAGCTGGTCACCCTGACGGAGGAGACCTACCGGGAGCTCCTGGCGGGCGCTTGCCGGGCCGCGGGGCTTCCCTCCTGCGAGCCCTGGGACCTCGCCTACGTCCTGGAGGGCGAGAGCCCGCTCCCCGACGAGGCCTTCCCGCGGGACGGGATCCTGGACGCCATCCACGCCTTCCTCGCGGCCTGCGGGCTCGACCCCGGCTCGTTGCCCATCGAGGTCCACTACTATGACATACCCTTCGGGGGCCTGTGCGTGCCGGTGCGGCCAGAGGACATCCGCATCCTGGCCAACCCGCGCGACGGCCACCAGTATTACGCGACCCTGTTCCACGAGTACGGGCACGCCCTGCACGCCGCCTTCGCCCCCAGGGACGTATACATCTTCCGGCGCGACCCCGGGCCCTTCTCCGAGGGCATGGCCGAGGTCCTGGGCTTCTTCACCCGGTACCCCGAGTGGGTGGCGCGGACGGCGGGGACGGACCTGGCGACGGCCCGGGCCTTCTTGGATTCCTCCTTGGGGCGCCGGCTGTATGGGTTGCGGAGCTTGGCGGCGCAGGTCAGGCTGGAGTACGGGCTCTACGACGGCTCGGTGGCCGATCCCGACCGGGTGTGTGGGGAGATCGAGGCCGCCCTGCTGCACGTAGCGGTGAACACCACCCCGCGCTGGGCCGCAAGCCCCTTCCCGAGCGGCTACCCGGTGTACCGCCAAAACTACATCATCGCCGCGGCCATAGCCGCCCAGACCCACGCCTACCTGCGCCGGGAGTTCGGGCGGGCGGAGGCAGACCCTGAGATCTTCGCCCGGCTGAGAGAAGTGTACTGGGAGCCGGGGGCGAGGGTGCCCTGGCAGGAGAAGGTGAGAGAGCTCACGGGGAAGGACCTCTCCGCGGCGGACCTGGCCCGGGAGCTTGGGGGGGATGTGGAATGAAGCTTGAGGAAGTGATGGCCCAAGCCAGGGAGAGGCTGAGGGGGATCTGCAGGGTTTGCCGGGTCTGCGACGGCAGGGCCTGTGTCGGCGAGGTGCCCGGCATGGGGGGCGTGGGCACGGGCGCGTCCTTTCAGAATAACGTCAGGGCCCTCGCCTCTTACAAGCTCAACCTGCGGGTGCTGCACCGTCACGGCGAGCCCGACACCGGGCTATCCCTCTTCGGCACGCGCCTCGAGACGCCGGTGCTGGTGGCCGCGGTAGCCGGGGCGGCCATAAACCTCGGCGGCAGCCTGACCGAGGAGGAGCTGGTCCTGGCCATGGTAGGTGGCGCTCGGGCTGCGGGGTCCCTGGCCCTCACGGGGGACGGACCGGATCCGGCCCTCTTCGAGGCCGGGCTGGCGGCGGCGCGCCAGTTCCCCGGCACCGTCATACCGGTGGTGAAGCCCCGTGCGGTGGAGGAGATCCTGGAGCGCTTCGCCCAGGCCCGGGCCGCCGGCGCGCTGGCGGCGGCCGTGGACGTGGACGCCGCCGCACTGGTCAACATGACCAGGGCCGGGCAGCCCGTGGGCCCCCTCTCACCCGCCGCCGTCCAGAGGCTGGTAGAGGGATCCGAGCTGCCGGTGATCCTCAAGGGGATCATGACCCCCGACGAGGCCGTCCTGGCCGCCGAGGCCGGGGTGGCCGGGATCGTGGTCTCCAACCACGGGGGCCGCGCCCTCGACCACACCCCGGGCACGGCCGAGGTCCTGGGGGTCATAGCCAGGAGGCTGCGGGGCCTGTCGCCGAGGCCGGTGATCCTCGTGGACGGCGGGTTCCGGCGGGGCGAGGACGTGCTCAAGGGATTGGCCCTGGGAGCCGACGCGGTGATGGTGGGGCGTCCCGCGGTGCGGGGAGCGGTGGGCGGAGGCGCCGAGGGGGTGCGGCTCGTCCTCGACGAGCTGACGCGGGGCCTCAGGACGGCCATGATCCTCACCGGTTGCCCCGACCTGGCGTCGGTGGGCCCGGAGGTTCTCTTCCGACGCGAGGAGGCGACCTGAGGGCGGGTGAGGGGCTGCGCCCGCCCTCGCGGTTTTCCGAGGCCGCCGAAGAGGGGTGGCCTTCTGTGTTTGGTCGGAGCTGGAGAGACTAGGGGAAGGGAGGGTGATAAGGCGTGGAGTCGCGAGTGGTGGTGATCAGGACCGAGGACAGGCGAGAGGGAACCGTGCGCGCCCTGCGGGCGCTTGGGGCCAACCCGGTGAGGGGCCGCAGAACCCTGATCAAGCCCAACTTCAACACGGCCGACCAGGCCCCGGGCTCTACCCACAACGATACCCTGGCGGCCCTGATCAGGGAGCTGAGGGCCATGGGGGCGGCGTCCCTCGAGGTGGGGGAGCGGAGCGGTCCGCCCCTGACCGCGGACGTCGTGCGCGAGAAGGGGGTGGACCTCCTGCTGGCTGAGCTGGAGGTCCCCTTCATAGACTTCGACCGGCTGGCCCCCGCCGATTGGCTCGAGTATCGCCGCGAGGACCTGGCGTGGCGGAAGGGCTTTCTGTACCCTGCGCCGGTGGAGAGGGCGGAGGCGGTGGTGGCCACCTGCTGTCTGAAGACCCACGCCCACGGCGGCGTCTTCAGCATGTCCCTCAAGCTGGCCGTGGGGCTGGTCCCCAGGCGGGGTTACGAGTACATGAAGGAGCTGCACTCCTCGTCGCAGATGAGGCGGATGATCGCCGAGATAAACCTCTGCTACTCGCCGGCCCTGATCCTCATGGACGGAGTCGACGTCTTCACCGACGGCGGGCCCGACCGGGGCACGCGCAAGCGGGCCGGCGTGATGGTGGCCGGGACGGACCGGGTCGCGGTGGACGCCGTCGGGCTGGCCATCCTCAAGGTGCTCGGGAGCAACCAAGAGATCATGCACACGCCCATCTTCGAGCAGGAGCAGATCGCCCGGGCGGTGGAGCTGGGCCTCGGGGTTTCCTCCCCTGAGGAGATCCAGCTTACAGGCGACGACGACGCCTACCTCGAGGAGATCAGGAAGGCGCTCAGGGAGGGTTAGGCCTTGTCCAGGATCCTCGTAGTGGACGATGAAGCCCACATCAGAGAGCTCCTATCCCTCTATCTCAGGCAGGAGGGCTACGAGGTGGAGGAGGCCCAGGACGGGCCCGCGGCCCTGGAGCTGGTCCGCCGCAGCCCCCCGGACCTCGTGATCCTGGATATCATGCTCCCGGGCATGGACGGCTGGGAGGTGTGCCGCAGGCTGCGCGAGATCTCCGCCGTCCCGGTGATCATGCTGACGGCCAGGGACGACGAGGAGGACAGCATACGGGGGCTCGACCTCGGCGCCGACGACTACGTGACCAAACCCTTCAGCCCGCGACAGCTCCTGGCCAGGGTCCGCGCCGTGTTGCGCCGGGCGGGGTCGGCCAACGCCGAAGATCAAGAGGTCATCACCGTGGGCCGGGTCAGGCTGGACTACAGGGCCCGCGAGCTGTATGTGGACGGACGGAGGGTGGACTGTACGGGCAAGGAGATGGACCTCCTCTGGCTGTTCATGAGCAACCCCCGCAGGGTCTTCACCCGCTCGGAGCTGCTCGAACGGGTGTGGGGATACAGCGCCTATGTAGATGAGCGTACCGTCGACGTTCACGTGAGGAAGCTAAGACAGAAGGTGGAGGAGGACCCCTCTCACCCCCGTCTCATCGTCACCGTGTGGGGAGTCGGCTACAAGTTCGCGCAGGGGGGAGATCCTTGAGGAGCATCGTCGCCAGGCTGACCGTATCTTACGTCTTGTTCGTGGTCATCATAATGTTGGTCGTGGGCCTGTTGATGCAGCAGATGCTCACCGCCTACATCCACCGTTCCACCGTCCGGGAGATGATGCATCAGGGAGAGGTGATCGCCAGGGCGCTGGTCGGTACCCCGGTGAGATCTCCGCTCCTGCTCAGGGAGCTGGTGCCGGAGCTGGTGGGCGCGGGATACCTGGTGGTCTCGGGCGACGGCGAGGTGTTGATGGGCTCGGGTCGGATACCCGGCACCTTCCGCCCCCATGAGCTTGAGAGGGCCATCAGAACGCGGAGCCCTCAGGTCATCAGCCGTACGACGGTGTCGGGCGCGGAGGTCCTGGCCGTGATCGTGCCTCTGGAGGCCAGGGACGGGGCGGTGGTGCTCATCAAGCCCCTGCGGGAGATCGACATCGTCCTCGCCGAGCTGAGGGTGCTGCTCCTCCGCGGCCTGCTCGTCGGCCTAGCGGTCGCCCTGGGGCTCGCCTATCTCCTCGGGCGGGGGCTCTCCAACCCCATCAGGGAGCTCAGCAGGGCCGCGGCTCGCTTCAGGGCCGGCGACCTTGACGCCAGGGCCAGGGCCCTGTCGAGGGATGAGCTCGGCCGCCTCACTGAGGACTTCAACGAGATGGCCGACCGTATCCAGGCGATGATCGAGGGCCGGCGTCAGCTCCTGGCCAGCGTGTCCCATGAGCTGCGCACTCCCGTGACCTCCGTCGCCGGCTTCGTGGAGGCCCTGAGGGAGGGGATAGTCCCGGAGGCGGAGCGGGGGCGGTACCTTGACATCATAGCGTCGGACGTGGAGAGGCTCAACCGCCTCATCGACGACCTGTTCCAGCTGGCGCGCCTTGAGACCGGCGAGCTCGCCTTCGACTACCAGGCCTTGGACCTCGTAGAGATCTTGCGGGTTGAGGCCGACAGGTACGACCCGAGGTTCAGGGAACGGGGGATAGACTTCCGCCTGAGGGTGGGGGACGAGCTCCCGGTCACCGCCGACCCGGACCGCGTAGGTCAGGTTCTCGACAACCTGTTGGGCAACGCCCTGAAGTTCACACCCGACGGCGGGGAGGTGACCGTGACCGCTCGCCGCGTCGGAGGGGAGGCCGAGGTCCGGGTCTGCGACAGCGGCCCGGGGATCCCCGAGAAGGACCTCGAGAGGATCTTCGACCGGTTTTACAAGGCCTCCAACCAGCGCGGGGGCGAGAGGGGGGCGGGGCTCGGCCTGGCCATCGCCCGTGAGATCATCTCCAGGCACGGGGGGAGGATATGGGCGGAGAGGGGGCCGGGCGGCGGCACCTGTATCGACTTCACCCTTCCCCTGCGTTAAAGGTTTCTTAACATTTGGGTAAAGACCAGTTCATCTCCCGATGGCACAATAAAGGCAACACAACACGGGAGGTGTTGAGCATGACGAGAGTAGTTGCGTTGGCGTTGGTTGTGGCCCTGCTGGCCGGCGTGGTCGGAACGGCCAGCGCCGCCGAGATCGCGCCGTCGGGGAGGGCGCGCGCGGCGCACCACCCGCAGGGCATCCCTCAGGAGGTCAGGGAGACCTTCGGCTACCTGAAGGCGGCCGGGGAGGCCCTGGGGTCCGAAGATGTACCGGGGGCGCTGAAGGCCCTGGCGGATTACGTGATGGCCTGGGACAGCCTCCTGGACGAGAAGCCGCAGCTCGCCCGGGTCGGTCTGCGCGCTCAGGCGAGGGCCTTCAACGAGATTCTCAGGCGCTTGCCGGAGGCCGAGGCTCGCGCCCTGCTCGAGCGCCTGCAGCCCGTCCTGGAGGAGCACGCGCGCTTCTGGCGGGCCATGATCCGACTCCCGGAGTCGGGGGACCACGACCCGCTGGCCCGGCTGATGGGGATGGACCCCGCCCGGGCGGAGCGCATGCTGGCCGCCTCCGAGGAACGGGTGCAGAGGCTTGAGGCCAACATCAGCCGGCTCGAGGAACGGATCGCCAACACCGAGGACCCGGAGGTCATTTCGAAGCTCGGCAGGCTGCTGGAGCTCCTGCGGCTGGAGCTCCGGGTGGCCACCGCCCAGGTGGAGCGGAACGATTACCTAGTTGAGCTCCTGCGCGAGCTGAAGGAATAACGGCTTCCCTTCCCGAGCCCAAGGGGCCCGCGGGGATCTCCGGGCTTCCGCCACGGACGATTCCCTGCGGGCCCCTCCCGTTGGCGCCCTCCCCGTGGTCCTTCCTTGACCCCCTTTTCGGGCGGGTGATATGATGAAGGCGGTCCTGGCCGAAGAGGGACGCATAATGACTTCGGGGGTGGATCTGCGTGAGCCTAGAGATATACCTGGACAACAGCGCCACCACCCGCGTCCATCCTCGGGTTGCCGAGGTTATGATGAGATGCTTTACGGAGCAGTACGGCAACCCCTCATCTCTGCACACGATGGGCGCCGGGGCCGAGAGATCGCTTGAGGAGGCCAGGGAAGTGGTGGCCCGCTACCTCGGGGTATCCCCGTCAGAGGTGTACTTCACCTCCGGCGGGACCGAGGGCAACAACATGGTGCTGCGCGGGGGGTGTGCGGCACGGAGGTCGTGGGGCCGTCACCTGATCACGACCGCCGTGGAACACCCGTCGGTCCTGCGCACCTGCCAGGCCCTCGAGGAGGAGGGCTGGGAGGTGACCTATCTCCCAGTGGACAGGCAGGGGCGGATCGACCCCGAGGATCTCGGGCGGGCCCTCAGGGAGGACACGGCCTTGGTCAGCGTAATGATGGTCAATAACGAGGTCGGCTCATTACAGCCGGTCGAGGCCATAGGGGAGATCCTGAAGGGGCGCACGGGCCGCCGTCCCCTCTTCCACGTGGACGCGGTACAGGCGGTCGGGAAGCTGCCGCTGCGGCCCTCCGACTGGGGAGTGGACGCCCTCACCGCCAGCGGGCACAAGTTCCACGGTCCCAAGGGCGTGGGCTTCCTGTACCTGCGGCAGGGGGTGGAGGTCTCGCCCCTCATGACCGGAGGAGAGCAGGAGCGGGGGCTCAGGCCCGGGACGGAGAACGTGCCCGGCGCAGTGGGGCTGGCTCGGGCCCTGGAGCTGAGCTTAGAGGAGTTCGACGCTCGGGCGGTGGCCGCGCTGCGCGACCTGCTGGTGAGCTCGGTGCTCGAGGGCGCGCCGGATGCGGTGTGGAACGGTTACCCCGAGGGGGCGCCCCACATAGCCAACATCTCCTTCCCGGGGGTGAGCGGGGAGATGATGGTCCATCACCTGGCCGAGGCGGGGGTTTACGTCTCCACGGGCTCGGCCTGTTCCTCCCGCAAGCCGACGAGCCATGTGCTGGAGGCCATGGGTCTCGAGGAGGAGCTGCTGCAGGGGGCGCTGCGGTTCAGCCTATCCGCCGAGACCACGGAGGCGGACGTAAGGCGCGCCGCCGCCGTCGTCGTAGAGGTCTACAGGGAGCTCAAGGAGCTGTTCGGCCGTGGGTGAGAGGTACGAGATGCTGCTGGTGAGATACGGGGAGATAGGTCTCAAGGGCCAAAACCGCCACTATTTCGAGGCCGCCCTGGTGAGGAACATAAAGAGGACGCTGAAGCCCCTCGGCCGGTGTCGGGTGGAGAGGTCCCACGGCAGGATCTTCGTCCACCTCCCGGAGGGCGTCCGCGCCGCGGATGGCGCTCGGCTGCTGGGCAGGGTCTTTGGCGTGGTCTCCGTAAGCCCCGTCCTGCGCGTGCCGCTCGAGCTCGAGGCCGTCAAGGAGGCCGGGCTGGAGCTGCTCAGGGAGGCGGCGAGGGGCGGGGCCGTGACCTTCAAGGTCTCCGCCCGGAGGTCGAACAAGTCCTTCCCCCTCACCTCCATGGAGTTGAACCGGGAGCTCGGCGCGCACATCCTGCGGAAGGTCCAGGGCCTCTCGGTGGACGTGCATGAGCCCGAGGTCGAGCTCACGGTGGAGGTCCGGTCGGACTACGTCTACCTCTCAGCGGCGGCCTTCCCAGGCCCGGGCGGGCTGCCGGTGGGGACGAGCGGCAAAGGGCTCCTGCTGCTGTCGGGCGGCATAGACAGCCCGGTCGCCGGCTGGATGACCATGAAGCGGGGGGTCGACGTGGCCGCGATCCACTTCGACAGCTACCCGCTGACCTCGGAGAGGGCCCGGCAGAAGGTCGTGGACCTGGCGCGTGTCCTGGCCGGGTACCGCGGCGGGGTATATCCCTTGTTCATAAGCTACTTCACCTCCATCCAGAAGGCCCTCCAGAGGAGCTGTCCTGAGGAGCTCCGGATCACCCTGATGCGACGGATGATGTTCAGGATAGCGGAGGGGCTCGCTGAGCGGCGGGGCGCCCTGGTGCTGGTGACGGGCGAGAGCGTGGGGCAGGTGGCGAGCCAGACCCTGGAGAGCATCAGGGTCATCAACGAGGTCGTGAACCTGCCCGTGTTACGGCCTCTTGCGGGCATGGACAAGGAGGAGATCACCCGAAAGGCGCAGGAGATAGGGACTTATGATATCTCCATCCGGCCCTATGAGGACTGTTGTACGCTGTTTGTGCCGCGGCGTCCGGCCACGCGGCCGCATCGCGATAAGGTGCTCGCCGCCGAGGCGGAGCTCCCCATAGAGGAGCTCGTGGAGGAGGCCCTGGAGAAGACCGAGCTGATGATCGTGAGGGCCGAGATCTAGGGTCCTTATGCGGCAAGCGATTAGCCCCCACCTCTCGATGTGATCGTGCGTTGTGTTCCGGTGGGGGACTGTAAACCAGTTGTCATGGTCGCGGGGAACCGAGGGATCGGTTCCCCTTTAGATAACTCAGAGGGGGCTTTTGCCCCCTCTCGCTCGGTGGATTCTTCGACCCCCTTCCCGTGTTATTGCTCGTAGTTATCAGCGATCTGGTTGATGCGGTTTTGAAGCTGCTGCGCGTTCCTCTTGGCCGAGGAACTCATCTGCTGAAAGAGCGCCTTGACCTGTGGGTCCTGGCAGTCGATGGCGTACTTGGCGTACTGAGAGGCCATCTGCTTTTCCGCGTACATGGCGGCCTTGAGGTTGTCGAGAACGGTCATAAGCCCTGTCTCCTTTCAGCCTCAAGTTCTCGATATTAATGTGGGTTCCGAGCTGAGATTTTATCCGAGAGAGAAAGAGGCCGCCGTGAAGGACACAGGGTATGCTGAAAAGATCGTGCATTGATGGAAACATTTGGCGGGAAGACCCTAAGGAGGGAGGACGGGCGGGGGAGCGGCCGCTCGCCCCGCCCCCGAGCGAGTGTTTCAGAACCTCTCGTAGGAGACCACCTCGCTCATGTCCTTCACCGGCCGCGGCCGCGGCTCCTCGACGGGGTAACCGAAGGTCATCATGACCACCACGTCTACGTCCTCGGGCACGCCGAGGATCTTCCGCACCGCCTCCCTGTCGAAGCCGGCGACCCAGCAGTTTCCGATCCCCAGGTTGGCGGCGGCCAGGGACATGTGATCCACGGCTATGGCCACGTCGAAGCGAGGTCCCAGGGTGGCCTGGCTCTCCAGCGCGCAGGCCACGATGATCAGCGGGGCCTTGGCGACGAAATTATAGGGTGTGGTCCCGGCCAGGGCCCGTATGGTGTCGGCATCGGTCACGACGATGAACTTCCACGGCTGGGCGTTCATGGCCGAAGGAGCGATCCTGCCGGCCTCCAGGATGGCCTCCAGGGCCTCCTTCGGAACCTCCTTGTCCTGGTATTTTCGTATCGACCTCCGCTTCTGGAAGAACTCCAGTATGTCCATCCTTCCATACCTCCTTCTCAGAGGGTTATCTCACGGGCCAGCGTGGCCTCCAACAGGTCCACACAGGCCCTCACGTCGACCATGTCCACCATCTCGGAGGGGGTGTGGATGTAGCGGCAGGGTATGGAGAGGGTGCCGGAGGGGACTCCGCCGCGGGTGAGATGAATAGCGCCGGCGTCGGTTCCCCCGAACTCGAGGACCTCCCGCTGATGCGGTATGTCCCTGTCCTCGGCCGTGGCGAGGAGGAGGTCCTTTACCCTGGGGTGAGCTATGAGGCTCCGGTCCTTCATCTTGATGGCTACTCCCTTCCCCAGCTTAACGTCCATGGTCCGGGCCTTGGGCGTGTCACCGGTTGAAGTGACGTCAACCGCTATGCCTAGGTCGGGCTTCACCCCAAAGGCCGCGGTCGTGGCGCCCCTCAGCCCCACCTCCTCCTGTACCGTGAACACACAGTATATCTCATGCGGCGAGGGAGCTTTGCGCCTCAGGAATTCCACTAGGATGGCGCAGCCGATCCGGTCGTCCAGGGCCTTGGCGATAACCCTGTCCCCGCTGGTCTCCATCGGACGATGATAGGTTGCCATGTCGCCGATGGTGATATGCGACTTCGCCCCTTCGCCGGACATCCCCACGTCGATGAACAGCTTCTCGAGTTTGAGGTCCTTGATCTCGTCGATCTTCTCGGTGCCGATGACGCCGACGGTCCCATCGGCGAAGGCCACCCGCTGCCCCAGCAGACGGAAGGGCGAGTTCCCCCCGACGAGGTCGAAGCGAACGAAGCCATCGTCATCGATATGGGTGACGACGAACCCGATCTCATCCATGTGGGCCGAGAGCATGACCTTGAGGCCGCTCCCCGGGGCCGTGGGCCTCCTCACGCATATGAGGTTGCCCAGGGCGTCGGTCCTGACCTCATCCACCAGCCCCTGGACGTGTTCTTGGATCATCGTTCTTACACGTTCCTCGTTTCCCGATGGTCCGTAGCCTTCTGTCAGTTCCCGTATGAGCTCTTGCAACGTCAGTACCCCCTTTGCGAGAGGTCCGCGAGGAACGCGGACACCAGATTCACCGTGTTCTCGAAATCCGATCGGCTGGCCATGGAGGCTGCGGAGTGGATGTAACGGCAGGGGACGGACACCGTGGCCGTCGGCACTCCCTCCCGGGTCAGGCTCACGGGGCCGGCGTCGTTGCCGCTCGCCGTCGTGCGCCGGAACTGATAGGGGATCTTCTCCCTCTCGGCCACCTCCCGGAGCCTCCTCAGCATGTCCTTGTTGGCGATGGAGGCCCTGTCCATGACGCTCAGCGCCGGGCCCCCACCGAGCCGGGTGGCCCACCTGGGCTCCTCGGTGCCCGGGATGTCGGCGCATGTGGTTCCCTCGAGCACCAGCCCCAGCGCAGGGCTTATGGAGTAGGCGGCCACCGTAGCGCCGCGGAGTCCGAGCTCCTCCTGCACGGTAAAGACCGCGTACAGGGGGAAGGAGTAGTCCCCCTTCAACACCTCGCACAGTATGGCACAGCCGACCCTGTCGTCCAGGGCCTTGCCCTTGAGCATGCCGTCTCCTGTGACCTCAAACCGGGTGTCGAACAGGGCGTAATCGCCCGGCTCGACGACCTTCTCGGCCTCGGACCGATCCGTGGCCCCGATATCTATGAACATGTCCGTGGACTGCACCACGGATTTCCGCTCCGCAGGCCTCTGAAGGTGGATGGGCTTGGCGCCGATCACCCCGTGCACGCCCTTACGCCCCACCTTCACTGCCCGCGACAGGAGGATCCGGTCGTCAATTCCCCCCACCTTCTTGAACCTGAGGAGGCCGTTTTCCTCGATCCAGGAGACCATCAGGGCCACCTCGTCCATATGGGCGCACACCATGACCGGCGGGCGGGACGAAGCTAGGCCTTTGGCGGCGATGAGGTTGCCCATAGAGTCTACCTTGAGGACTTCTACGTGGGGCCGGACCTCCTCAGCTATCAGCTCCCTGACGGGACCCTCATCGCCGGAGGGTCCGTAGGCCTCACTGAGCTGTTGTAAGATCATATTCGAACCCCCTCACGAACTCGGCATCGACCCCAGCCGCGAACAGGGCGAGGAGCCGTGACGTCTCCCGAACGTCGCTCGTAGATAAGGTTTCGACCGATGTGTGCATGAAGCGCAGGGGAATGGACAGCACGGCGGTGGGGACCCCGGAGCGGCTGACCTGGATGGCCCAGGCATCGGTTCCCGACCCGGCCGGCTCCACCTCCCTCTGCCATTTGACGCCGTGCTGCTTGGCGGTCTCCACCAGCCTCTCGTACAGGCGGGGGTGGACGGTGCCGCCCCGGACGATGGCCGGGCCCTTACCTAGCTTGATGGTCTCGTGTTCTCCGAGGCCCGGCATATCGCCGAAGCCGACGTCCACGGCCACGCCGAGGTCGGGCTCCAGGCCGTAGGAGCTGACCACCGCGCCCCGCAGCCCGACCTCCTCCTGCACGGTGGCGACGGCGAAGATATCGGCCTCGTGGCGGATCCGCCTGAGGTGCTCCATGGCCCCCACCAGGGCCGCCACGCCCGCCCGGTCGTCCAGGGCCTTGCCGGCCAGCCGGTCCGAGCACAGCTTGAGGAGGGGCCGGTTCAAGGTCACGACGTCGCCCACCGATACCAGCTGCTCGGCCCGGTCGCCGTCGATGCCGACGTCGATGAAGAGGTCTTCGAGTTTATAGGCCCGGGTTCGCTCCTCCTCGGGGATGAGGTGGGGCGGCCTGGTGCCGATGATCCCCCTGAGCCTCTCCCTGCCGTGGACCGTGACCTCTGCTCCCACCAACGTCCTGGGATCGATGCCGCCGACGGTGGTGAAGCGTAAGAACCCCCTCTCCTCGATCTTGGTGACCATGAGCCCGATCTCGTCCATGTGGGCCGCGAACATGATCCGGGGCCGGGGCGGCTTGCCGTCGCCGGCCTTGAAGGCGATGCAGTTGCCGAGGCTGTCCCTGCGAAGGTCGTCTACGTATCCTCGAAGGGCCTCCTCGTAAATATGGGCCACGCTGGCTTCGTGACCCGAGACGCCGGAGGCCTCAGTGGCTGCGCGTAAGAATTCCTCGACGTTCAACTTCCATCCCTCCCATGACTAAACTGGGTGTGACCTTCCTGCGTTACTGATAGTTTCCCTCTATGCCCGGCCCCATACGGACGAAGGGCCGACTATACGTCGGCCCCGGCCTTCAGTAGTCCTCAGTGACCTCCGTGACGTGTATGACCTTATAATGCTCCTCGAGCTCCCGCACGGCCCTTTCCGTGTCGCCGCCGCGGATCCTCAGCACCACGTTCCCCACGCCGATTACCGCGGGGCTGAAGGTGGCTATGCCGATGATACTGCAGCCGCACCGCTTCACGATCTGGGCGATGTCGGCGATGCGCCCGGGCCTGTCCTCCACCTGTAGGGTGATGCGAGTTCCCCTCCGGTTGAAGCCCACCATCTCCGTGAACACTTCGAAGAGGTCCGACTGGGTGATGATCCCCACGAGCCTCTCACCCTCGACCACCGGCAGAAGGCTGATGTCGTTGCTGCGCATGAGGAAGGCCGCCCTCTCTATCACATCGTCGGGCGAGACGGTGATGACCCTCCTGACCATCACCTCGCTGACCTTGGTGGTGTCGAGAAAACGCTGCGGGTTCTCCCGCTGGCACGCCCGGTACATCACGTCCCAGGCGGTGAGGAGGCCGATGATCTTCCCGTTGGAGGTGACGGGGAGCCCCTCAAAGGCCTTGTCTTCCATCACCTGCCACGCCTCGGCGAGGGTGGAATCCTCGTGCACGGACACTGCTCCCTTGGTCATACGCATGCGGACGAACATCTTTGTACCTCCTTAGGTCGTGGTCCAGCGAAGGGACTAAGTCCCCACGAACGTAAAGGGATCAAGGGGCGGCTCTCGTACCTCAAGGCCCGAAGCCCGCTTAAGGTTATTGCCAAGACCTTCGGGTCACTCCAAATTATTCCCGACCGATCATTATAACTCCTGCTCCGGAAGAGGCGGAAGCTTGGGCTTCCTCCTAGCTCAGCGTCGCCGGCGAAGCCCCACAGGTAGGGCCGGCCAGGGAGCAGGGGCCCATTACCATGCGAGGAAGATAGTCCGACCCGGTGAGAATGGACGACGTGCAGCAAGGATAACGGGCGCGAGGTGGGCTGGCACATAATGCGAGGCGCTGACAGGGGCGTTCCCCTTCAGTATAATCTTTTATGTAAAGTAGGCGAAATGTCGTGAGGGGGTATAAAGTTGCTACATAGGCGAGGAATTGTTATTGCCATCACGATACTATTATGTATACTCACTGTGGCGGGAACGGCCGCCGCGGGTGAGCGCCCGCGCAAGGTCGGCCCGCTGGCCGGCCTCAGCGTGTTGATCGACCCGGGCCCCACGGCCGAGGCTACCTCTGAGGTGGCTTATCACCTCATAGACTGGCTGAAGGCGCTGGGCGCTGATGTCCTTCTGCCGCAGGAGGACTCCGCCCGGGAGGCTCAGATTCAACTGGGCCTGACGCAGGAGGGTGACGCCAAGGGCATATCTACCCTCTACGTCCTCGGCGGCGACGGAGAGGTCATCGCCTCGCTCATACAGCAGTACCTGGTCGAGGAGACCGGGGCCTACGGCCGCGGCCTGAGAGTAATAGAGGGCCCCGGGGCGAGCGAGCGCTCGCACGTGGCCGTAGAGGCCGACTACTACCGCATAACGGACGCCGAGGCGGTGGCGAGGGGCATGGTCTTCGGCCTCCTGGACGCCACAGGCCATGCCGCCGTGGCCGAATTCCTGGCGGGCAGACGGGCGGAGCCCCCCGCGTCGGGTGCCCGCAAGAGCACGACTTCTGAGGTCGGCAAGGCAGCGAACCCGCCGGCGCCCAAGACACCGGAGGCCCCGAGCCAGCCGACCTCCGACGATAAGACCTTCATGGCCTACTGGGCCAAGTGGGGCGGCGACCCCGATCCTCTGAGCTCCTTCCGACGCGGCGCGGAGAGGATTGATATTCTGGCGCCCTATTGGTACACGGTCCTGGGGGATGGCAGCCTCAGGGCCCGGGAGACCGGTCGAGCTGCCTTGACCGCCGAGGCGCACGACAAGGGCATCAAAGTCATGCCCCTGATCAATAAGACCGGGTCCAGCGACGCCATGCTCACCGACCCGAAGATCCGCGCGCGGGCCATCGAGAACATCTACCGGATGGTCAAGGAGAACGGCTACGACGGCGTTAACATCGACTTCGAGCGACTGAAGCCCTATCTCCGGCCCTACCTCACGGCCTTTATGAGGGAGCTGCACGCTCGTCTGAGCCCAGAGGGGCTGGTGGTGACCATGGCCGTGATGCCTAAGTGGTCTGAGAACGAATCCACGAACGACGTCGCCATAGCCTTCGATTATGATAACCTGGCCAAGTACGTTGATAAAATGGTAATAATGACCTACGACCGACACGGCAAATGGAGCGGACCTGGGCCGGTGGCGCCGGTGGACTGGGTTGAGCAGGTGGTACAGTACACCGTGAGGCATGTTCCGAGGGAGAAGGTCCTCCTGGGCCTGGCCGGTTACGGATACGACTGGTCCAAGGCCGGAACCAGGTCCATCAAGGCCCACGAGGCCATGGCCCTAGCCTGGCGCATCGGAGCCGAGATACATTGGGATGCCGGGGCCGGTGTGCCGCACTTCACCTACTGGGATTGGGCCGGCAAGCACGAGGTATGGTTTGAGAACAGCTACAGCGTCGAGCTCAAGCTTAAATTGGTGGATAAGTACGGGCTTGGAGGATATGCCCTCTGGAGCCTGGGACAGGAGGACGAGCGTTTCTGGTCGGTGATAAAGTAGCTCTGGGCCCGCTTTGGCGGGCCTAATTAACATAACTTAAGAATTTCGCTTAAAGTTTCCCTGCGTTACCGTCGAAAATTGTACCTTCAAATCCTCTGATTCTATAATATATCCCGGCATTCGAGCGTGCACAATATGACTGAAAGTTAGAGTTAACAGAATCAGGAGGTGAGATCACTTGGCCAAGGGCAGTGCCGGTGGCAGACAGCTGGTTCCCCAGGCTCACCGGGCCCTGGATAACATGAAGTACGAGATAGCCGCCGAGCTGGGAATACCGGTGCAGCAGGGCTCGGAGGACTACTGGGGTAACATCTCCTCCAGGGATTGCGGGGCCGTGGGCGGCCACATGGTCCGCCGGATGATCCAGATAGCGGAACAGCAGCTCGCTAACACTCAACCCCAACAGCCACAGGGCTAGCTGACCTCTAGCCTGGAGACGGGAGTTACGATAGGGGGACCCAAAGAGAGGGTCCCCCCATTGGTGTTTGACGTGGGAGGGCAAAAGCCTTATCATAACTAATGCGCTCGGAAAATAAGCGGGAGGGTCGAATATGATCAGGATATGGCAGTTGGTGCTGATAATCATCATTGTGAGTGCGGCGAGCTTCGGTGCGGGTTACTGGGTTGCCGACCTTCAGGACCGGAGCGCGGTGGCGGCGGTAAACGGCGTGGAGATTACGCGGGCCGAATTGGAGGAGGCCCTCTGGGACAGGGCAGGCGAGCAGATTCTCGATGACCTGATCATCGAGACCATACTGGCCCAGGCGGCGGCGGAGGCGGGGATCGAGGTCACGGACGAGGAGGTTGAGGCCGAGATCGAGGCCATCGCTGCGAGCTACCCTTCGCGGGAGATGTTCGAGGCGACCATAAGTCAATACGGATGGGACAGGGACGAGCTTAAGGAGCAGGTCAGGTGGCAGCTTCTGCTGGAGAGACTGGCCACCCAGGGTATTGAGGTCTCCGAAGAGCAGATCCAGGCCTTCTGGAAGATGAACAAGGAGAGGTACCCGGACAAGACCATGGAGGAGATGCGAGACTACATCATCCGCGCCATCAAGAAGGAACATGCCGGACCGATGGAGCTCTATCTGATGGGCCTGAAGCAGCAGGCTGAGGTCGAGATAATGGTGGAGGACTTCAAGGGCCTCGAGAGCGGCGACTAGCCGGCGTGGGCCCTGCGCGGTCTGATTCTTGTGCTCCCGGGTATCATGAAGATGTTGGAGAGGACCGGATGATCTCGGAACAGCGCCAGCGATCTAAGGGTCCTCTCCATAGAGGGGCCCACCAGGAAGGCGGAGACCACGGTGCCCACGCCTACGGGTCCGCCCAAGAAGAAACCGAGGGTCAAGGCGGTGAGCTCCATGGCTACTCTCACCCTTCCCATGCTGCTCGACGTCAACCGGGTAAGCCCGAGCATGAGCCCGTCCCGCGGACCGGTTCCTAGGTTAGTTGAGATGTACAGCGCCGCGCCGCCCCCCATGAGAAAACTCCCAGCGACCAAGTAGCCGAGACGCCATGAGTACGCTTCCGGCGCCGACGGGCAGAGCGGGCTCGACAGGATCACGTCTATGAACTCCCCGATCACGAACATGTTGAGAAAGGTCGCCAGCGTGGGTCGGATTCCCAGTAGGAAGCCGGCGAGTATCACCAAAATTCCCGTTAACTGGCTGGCCTGACCCAGAGTCAGGCCTAGGTTACGTGCAATGCCGATGTCCAAGACCGTCCACGGCCCCACCCCGAGCTCTGCTCTGTAGCTGAGGACTATCCCGTAAGACAGCACGTAGAAGCCGAGGAAGAGGATAAGGTATCTGAGGGTTAAGTATGCGTAATTCCTTCGCGTCAACTCTACCGTCCTCTCAGTTCCTTTCCGAGAACGAATATGTGCTCCTGGCTAGCCGCCGGTTCGATTTACGAAGAGGCCACGTCCGCCAACTCCATCATTATACCACCTCTAACAGTATCTCTTAATCCCTGGTCGAGAACAACCCGTATGTCGCCCCGCAGGTGCTGTGTACAACCATCGCAGTATCATGATATCACCCGCCCTCGCAGCTGAACTGTGGTGAGATGCACGGCAGCACTGTAGTCCCCTAACGTTTCTTAAGAGCCGGCTGGAAAGCGCTTTGGATCCGCGCCACCAGGGCACCTGAATCGGGCTCCTTGAATCCGGATCTATCTCGGAGACTCACCTGCCTCTGGCAAATCACCGCAGAGGCCGGAAACGGACTCGGCAGGGGGCACACCAAAGGCGGCCCGCGCAATGGGGCCGCCCCAATGTTAGGTCATTATGGACGTTGTCTGATGTACGGACCACACGCCACCTACTTCAGCAGCCGGACCTTCCCCTCGTCGGGTACCCAGCCGATAACCAGGTTGTAGATCTTGGCCAGGAGCCTGACAGGCATGTAAGCCCGACCGTCGACTATGGTCACCGGGTAATCGCCCGTACGGTAGGTGCTGTTGAAGTAGACGGTGGCTGACCCGACCCTCAGGTTGAAGCGGTCTTCGCCCACAGTAACGGTTATAGTGCCGTCGCGGTGCCAGGTTACCTCGCCGCCCAGCAGCTCCGCCAGGAAACGCACGGGGACCATGGTGCTGCCGCTGTCAGCCACATAGGGCTGGGCATCGATATCCACTAACCGACCGTCGACCCGAACGTACGGGTGACCGAAGAAGAGCTCGACCACCGCCGGTGCCTCGTCAGGAGGATAGACGCCCCAGAAGGGCTTCTGCCTGACCAGTCTCAAGCGCCGCTTGACCAGCTCGATAGTGGCCCCGACTGGGTCCGAGATGTTGCCCGCCTCGTCACGGAACTCCACTTCGACGGTGTGTTTGCCGTATTCCGCAGTCAGCTCAAAGTCCTTGCTGGTGCTGAAGGGCTCCCACCCGGTCCAGCTGCCGCCATTGTCCCTGAAGCGCATCTCCAGGTTCGCTGTTGGAGAAACGTCGTCGGAGGCTGTGAGCGTCAAAGTTACGGTGCGGCTATTGGTGGTTTCGTCACCGTCATTGATGGTGATCGACCCTTCCGGCGGTGTTGTGTCGGCTTCGGGAGGGCTGGAGGGCTTTACAATGTAGCTGGTGAAGTGCTTGACGGGAATAATCAACATGTCTTCTCTTGAGTCGTAGCCAAGTTCCTCCAGATCCAGGTAGTTGGATAGCTCCCCTTCAGGCACGACTTGGTCGTCGTTGTCAGTTACTAGGATGGCTATGTAGTCGAGGATATTATCTGCTGTGACCCCAGTGAGGCCCAGCTTCGCCATAGCGTTGTAGAATACGATTGTCGCCGCATGGTCGGCCAGAAACTCGAGGGTTTCTGTGTCGACGCTGGCTCTGAGGGCGCCGTCCGCGAACTCCAGACTAATCGCATCTTGCAGCTGCATCAGCTGATCTCGGTTCTCGATGATGTTGAGCCCGGCTTCAAACTCAATGCTGCCCAAGCCCTGCTTTTCGAACTCGATCGCTATATCGGTGTCATAGAGGTTGTTGAATTCTTCCAAACCAGGTTGGACGATGATGTCCCCTGAGGGTACCGTAACGCCGACAATGGCTGGGAAGGACTCCCCAGTGCTGCTGTCTACAAGCGGTAGATCGGGGATGATCCGATCCCAGCCCCCCGACTGACCGGAGGGGATGTAAAGGGAGACGCAAAGCACACCGGGTGGAAGGCCGGAATTTACTACGCCGATGACTGTCACCGTATCGCCCATAACTTGAGTCTCTGCGTACCAGCCATTACCGTCCTGGGAGAGGCCTTCCAGGACCTCTTGATCGTAACTGAAGCCGTTTCCTTCAGTGATGATGCCGAAATACACCCGCATCGAAGTACCGTCAGGTAAGCCGTTGCTGTTGAACCCGCTGAGCTCCAGGCGGAGATTACCACCGGGGAAGTACACCCGATCATAGTCATACTCTACTCCATCTTTGAAGTCTGGTAACCTTACAGTTGGTGGCCCTGCTGATGCGCTACTGGGTATCAGTGTGAGGACGAGGACTACTGCTCCAACTATCGCTAGTGCCCGGACGGCCGAGTACTTGTGCAGCTGAAAAACGAAACGCCGCATTGCATACACCTCCTTTCTCTAGGTTTCTTCTACGTTAATAAAGAGGCGTTAACGCGGCGTTAATCGTCCCGGACCACGGAGGGAACTCGAGGACAGAGGGGGAAAAGGGGGCCAGACTAGAGAAGCCTAAACGAAGGGCCGTTCTGTATGGTCTTTCTACCCTACGATGGACCGATACAGCCTTTCCAGCTCCGGGGACGGCCCTATGCCCAGTTCCTCGGAGAGGTTCTGGACGAAGGTTTGGTAGGCCGCTGCTGCTTTATGCTTCTGGCCAGTGGCGACATAGGCTCGGAGCATACGCATGCAGGCCTGTTCATCCAGGGGGTCCACCTGCAGATGGGTCAGGCAGAAGGCGATAACCCGGTGGTAGGTCTGCCGCTCTAGGCCCTCCTCTTCCAAAAGCTCGAGGGCCTTTAGGAATATTTCCTGTAGGTATTCTCTCTCCAGCAGGGCCCATTCATCACCCCCCGCCAGGGGCAGCAGTCCGTCGCTATAGAGCTCGACGACTCTCAGGGCCCGCTGTTGGCGGATGAAGGCGGGCTGTTCACTTTCCTGCGGCTTCAGGTGTTTGCCCAGGGCTTCAAGTTCGTCCCGGTCGCACCAGTACTCGGCCTGCGGGCTCAACCGTAGCGCCGCGTTGGTGACTTCTAGCCACTCTTGCAGGTTGCCCTCCCGCAGGGTCTGGCGGAGCGCATGAAGAGTCACCCGAAAGTTGGACTGTGCCCGTCTGGTGTCCAGTCCTGGCCAGAACAGATCGAGAAGGGCCTCCCGTTGGAACCACTTGCCTCGTTTCAGGACGAGCAGTTGAAATAAGGCCTGCGATTTCGCAAGCTTGAACTGAAGCTGGCGGCCGTGGCCATCTAGCAACCGGAACTGTCCCATCAGGTATATCCTCGGCACCTGACCCTGGGCCCGCAGACGGTAGACCTCGGGGAATTCCATGTAATCCGAGTCGGCCAGGTGGGTCTGCAGCCACCTGGTCACTTCTCGGGTCAACTCAGCGGCGAAGGTGTCAACCTTGCCATAGAACATCAGCGGCAGGGTCAGCTGCCACTCTCGGGCGATGAGCGGCCAGTAACCGTGGGCGGCAGCCAGACCGAAGGCTACTGCCAGGTGTTCCAGTTCACCGGTCAGGTAGGCCAGGAGCAGACGGGCTTCCACCTCAATGTAGCGACATTCCAGCCGAAGCGCAGTGTCCAGAGCCTTGGCGGCATATTCTCGGGCCTCTTTCAGCCTGCCGGAGGTCAGGGCTACATGGGCCATATTCACACAGCTCTGGGCCAGAAAGTGCACATTGCCCAGCTCTACGATGATCTCCCAGTCCCGCTCTGCATAGCGTCTAGCCTGCGGTATATTCCCCGCCAGCCGGTGGGCTATGCTCAAGTTGTAGTAGATCCCCGCCCGTCGCCACGGGTCACCCAGGAGGTCGTTGACCTCCATGGCCTCTGCTAGCACCTCGAAGGCCTGATGTTGATCGTTTACCAGGAGCAAGAACTCTCCGTACTGCAGCAGGGCATTGACGAGCTCGCTCTGGCCGCCTATTGCCCTGGCCAGCCGCAGAGCTTCAGTGAACTCCTCCCGGGCCCGATCAAACTCTCCTACCATGGCTGCGGCATGAGCGGCATTGGCCAAAGTAAGGGCGGCATGAGGAAGGTACTGAAGCTCCCGGCTCTGGGCATAGGAATCCAGGTAAAGCAAGCGGGCCCCATGGAAGTTACCCCGGGGTTCGCGAACGGTGGCCCCGAGCGCATTCAGCGCACGGACCTGACCAAATTCATCGCCGGCTCGCCGGTAAGCAGTGTAGGCCTGTTCCAGATATTGCTCCGTCCGGTCCCAGTTGTGCGTGATCCAGATGGCCCGCGCCAGCACGGTGTAGGCCAGGCCGCGAGTGGCGTGATCGTCGGACGCTACCAATTCCAGGGTTCGCTCAGCGGCCTGGCGTGCCTGGTGCGATCTCCCCATCTGGGTGAGAACCTGGGCCTCGCCCAACAACCCCTCGATGACCAGCTCCTGGTCGTCCGCACCCTGTACGGCCTGGAAATGATCCAGCGAATGCCGGAAGTCGCCTTTGGTCTCATACGCCCGTCCGAGATGCAGGTGGAGTCGGGGTGAGAGCGCCCCTGCGACAGCGAGTTCTCTGGTCCAGCGGATCAGGGTATCTACCTGGCCCGATTGGACCAGCTGGTCGCCGCAACGCTCCAGCAGGCGCAGCGCCTGGTCAGGTTCAGCTGCTCGCAGTCGGTAGTCGAGGGCTTGGATGAGGTCGCCCCGGGCCTCGTAGTGCTCGGCGGTACGCCTCAAGAACACGCGGGCCTCTTCCGCCGGCAGCCGGCTACGCAAGAAGGACCGGAACAGCTCGTGGTAGCGGTAACCCCCTTCGTCCAACCGGTACAGGAATAGGTCCTTTCTCCTTATCTTACGCAACCACTCCTCCGCCGGCTTGTCCGGCACGAGATACTGCAGCAGCTGAGCGGTAAACTGGTCGGGCACCCCACTGATGAGCAGGAACTCCTGTAGGTCAGGCTCCAGCTTCTGCAGCACGTCTTCCGCCAGATAGTTAAAGACCCGTTCCGTTTCCCCAGCTGACGCCACCAGGTGGCTGTCTCCTGATAGGAGCAGCAGAATTAGCCCGGTTACCCAGCCGTCGGTTTCTGCCAGGGCGCGGTCCACCAGCTCGTCTCCCACGGTTTCGGGTGCCAGGACACGGTACAGCTCTTCCGTCTCAGACCGCGTGAAACGGAGCTCCTTGGAAGTGATCATTGCTGCTGCCCTTGACAGCAGCATGTTCTCCAGACAAAGGAAGGGGCGCTCTCGGCTCAACAGGAACAGGCGTACGTGACCGGGGAGCAGACGAATGAGATGCTCGAGAGTGGTCATTAGATGCTGACTCTGGGCAGCATGCAGGTCGTCAAGCACCAGAAAGAACCGGTCGTCAGGAACTTGGCTGAGCCGAGCACACAGGAGCTTGACGGCCGACAGCGGGTCCCGCAGGTTCACGAGTTCTTGTAGGGCCGGAGGTTGGGCTGCAGCAGACCTGCTCAGGGCCATTGCCAGGTGGGCCAGGAAGAACATTACGTCAGTGTCTTCGGGGCCCAGCTGATACCAGACGTTGGGTTTCGCCTGCCACTCGAGGAAGTCCAGCACTGCGGTGGTCTTACCGTAACCCGGCCCTGCCCAGACGACGGTCACCCGGGCGCCTTCGGCTGCTTTCTGTAGATGGTAGCGTATCCTCGGCCGTACTACCCTTCGCGGCAGAGTGGGACGGCGTATCTTGGCTTCGAGCAGGGAGATAGCCATCAGGCTCAACTCCTGCATTGGAGCAGCTGCCTGGGGTGAACGGCGGCCGCTCCAGTGTTCTGGCCAAACTGCCCATAGATACCGTTGCCGCTTCACAAGTATCACTGCTGCTCTGGCGCAGCGGAGCACGGCCATGGACCCCCTGTTTCGCCTCCGCCCTGTTTCGTTAACGGCTGTGTTTGTACAAAATCCAAAAAGGCATCAAGCCAATGTATCCTGATAACCAATATATGATTCCTTATTCGCTGGCGAAGCCATGGCTCCTCCTGGTTATCCCAGAATGCGTCAGGTTTGGCCGCCCGGGGCACCTGTAGCGCATGGGCTCTGCAGTGGAGGGTTGTGCCCATCCCTTCCAGGGAACCTCAAGTAAGAAGACCGCCGTCCGAGAATTCACGGGGGCGGCGGTATAGGACACTGTTGCTAAACTTGTCAGCGACAGCGACTGTGTTGGTCGGTTCCATTCTATCCCTCTATGGGGACGATCCGGCCGTCCTTATCGACGGTATAGTCCATCCCGCGCCAGTGAATCCGTCGGGTCAGGGAGACCTTGGCGAAGGTGAACAGGAATAGGCCGTCGAGCACGACGGTGTAAAGGGCCTCTCTTCCCGACGATCCGGCCAAGAAGCGGCTTATGAGGTAAAAGGCGAGCGTTTTCAACCCAAGATGTAGCCAGCCGATGGCGAAGATGGAAGGGGATAAGGTGACAAGCGATACCAGCCAGACGGGGAGGTAGAAGTAGGCGCCGAGCAAGTAGGTGACTGTCAGCAGAGCCCCGAGCATGAACCGATAGATGGCGGCTCCCCTGGACAGAAGGCTTATCACGTCCACAGGGGCCTTCTCCCCCACGGAGGCCTCAAGGGCTGGGCCGAGCTCGATGCGATATCCGGCCTCTCTCACCAAGAGGCCGATCTTCACGTCGTCGAGGAGGAAGCCGCCGAAGGCCTCGACCCCTCCGATCTCCTCCAGGACGGACCTGGGCAGGGCCAGTGTGCCGCCGGAGACGCCCAGGGGGAGGACCTTGGCCCAGGGAAGCCACTGGGCCAGGATGGTGACGTTAAGCTGCAGCTGATAGAGGAGCGCCCAGAGACCCCTGCCCGATGTGTGGACAGGAACAGCCGCTGAGAGGCCGGTTGCCGGTGTGAGCAGCGGGCTCACCAGACGATGCACGAAGTCCGGCTCCGCCCTCATGTCGGCGTCGCTGAAAACCAGGTAGGGGTGGGAGGCCTCCTTCACGCCGTAGAAGAGGTTGCTGGTCTTCCCGCTCATACCCCGGCGGACCGGGTTCACCGTTATCTTCATCCGCACCTCCGGGTAATTCCGTCGGAGCCGCTCGAGAAGGGGGAGGGCCGGGTCCTCGGGGTCCTGCAGGCTGAAAACTATTTCATACGGGCCCGGGTACCTCTGACGACAGAAGGACTCGAGGCACAGGTAGGTCTCCGGGTCGGCCCCCTTGATGGGCTTTATCACCGAAACCCCGGGCAGCTCGCCCGGCAGGGGAGGGGGAAAACGGCGCATCGCTCCGAGGCCGAGCGCGAAGTGGAGGAAGATCATCCCGGAGAAAAAGAGCGTCAACCAGAGTAATATGGCGTCGATTTGCAAGGCCTTGCCCTCCCAACCATTATAGCCTAAGACTATTTTAGCCGCTCAAAGGGCCCGTTCCTCCCTAGTCGGGCGGTTTCGGGCCCTTTCACTGTGGCCGTGAAGGAAACCCCCTCCGCGCGGGAGGGGGTTTCATCCTTCAGGCCTTGTGGACCTCGCCCAACTCCACCGGGCGAAGGCGTCTCAACAGGATGTGCAGAAAAACCGCGTACGTGGGAACCTGAATAAACTGAGCCACTATCCTCGGCGGCAGGGTGGCCTGCAGCGGGATCCCGAACAGGGTCCAGAGGAAATACGGTACCAGGATGATGGATGTTACCAGCTGTCCAAGGGCGATGAAGGCCAGCAAGAGGCCCAGGCTCGGCTGCTTCTCCCGGCCTGACCAGAAGACCACCAGGCCCGGGATAGCCCCCGTCAGGGCCGAAGTGAGGGTGAAGTGGGGCATGTAGGCTCCCATGGGATTGATGAAGTAGCCCACGACGTCGGCGAGGGCGCCCACGAGGGCCCCGTTCAGGGGACCGAAGTATACCCCGGCCATGATTATGGGCAGGGCCCCGAAGCCGAGGCGGATTCCCTCCACCCCGCCGAAGGCTATCCGGATGCTGGCCAGGCGGGTGAGGATGATGGCCAGGCCTATGAGAAGGCCCAGGTAGGTAACCTGACGCGTCGTAATGCGCATAAAAACTCACCTCCTCTCCTTGGGTGGCAGGTGCCACACCAGGAGACGAGGTGCTTCTGATGCGGCAGCGGATGCGGTGCCCTACCGCGGGCTCGAGGCCCTTCGTCCGGAGGCAACATCCCATCCTCCGGCACTTAACGCAGGAACACCTACTCTGCCACCTACCCATTTACGCCAGACGGTCAAGGTCATTGTATCAAGTATCGTACTTCTCTGTCAAAGGGGTCTTCTTTTTCCAGGGGATGGGGAATAGGGATTTCAGGGAGAGAACAGAGCACTGTGGGTGATGCAATTGACGAAGGTCACAGTCGGGGCACTGGCGGTGGTACTCGTGGTTGCGTGCGCCGGCGCCC
The DNA here is from genome assembly GCA_002375895.1 of Firmicutes bacterium UBA3576. Lineage (GTDB taxonomy): Bacteria > Bacillota > Sulfobacillia > UBA3569 > UBA3569 > UBA3569. Next base: position 20,019 of record DFND01000096.1, on the reverse strand, counting down.
CAGTCGCTGCTTTGTCTCAGCCGTACCCCGGCGCGGTAATAAGGTCGGAGGCGACAGAACAGCCCGAGCTACGGGCCTACACGGCGGCCCTCATGGAGGAGGAAACGGGGGCGTTGCTCTACGGTAAGGACGCCCTTCGGCGTCGTGCGCCGGCGAGCCTAACCAAGATCATGGCCGCCATCGTGGCCATTGAGAGGGGTATCCTGGATGACGAGGTACGGATCCCCGCCCGCGCCGCCTACATCCACGGCTCCTCAATGCATCTGCGTCCGGGAGACGTCTTTACCCTCCGCGATCTGCTGTGGGGTTTGCTCATGGTGTCCGGCAACGATGCCGCCCTGGCCATCGCCATCCACGTAGGGGGCGGCAGCGAGGCGGAGTTCATAAGGATGATGAACGAGAAGGCTTTTGAGATCGGGGCCTATCAGACCAGGTTTCAGAATCCCCACGGGCTCACGGCCCCCAATCACTACTCGACGGCCTACGACCTCGCGCTGATCACCCGCTACGCCCTTCAATACGAGCTGTTCCGGGAGATAGTCGGTACCAAGCAGAGGAAGGTTACGGGGCGAGACCGCCACGGCAGGAAGCGGACCCTGCTTCTGAACAATACCAATAAGCTTCTGTATGCCTATCCCGGCGCCGAGGGGGTCAAGACGGGCACCACCGCTGCCGCTGGCAGGTGCCTGGTGGCGTCTGCACGTCGGGGCGGGCTTCGCCTCATAGCCGTGGTGCTGCACGCCGGGGACCGCTGGTATGAGGCGAGGCGCCTCCTGGACTACGGGTTCGAGAATTTCACCAGGCGGAGGGTGCTCAGCCGCGGGGAGGTCCTGCGGGAGTTGCCCGTGAAGGGGGGCATGGCCGAGGAGGTCCCAGTGGGCCCCGCCGCTGATCTCGATATCGTTATGCCGCGGGACGTAGGCCCACCGCTCATCGCCCTTCGCTCCCCCGAGGTACTGCGAGCCCCGGTGGGGAGGGGCCAGAAGGTGGGTTTCATCGTGGTGTCCCATCAGGGCGAGCCCCTCAGGCGGGTGGACCTGGTCGCCCTAGGAGACGTAGCCGAGGTCACCCTGCCCCGGGTCATCAGGCGTATGCTGGAGGTGTTCTTGGATCCGGCCTTTCCCTTCTAAAGGCTGCAGGAACTTTCCGGAAAAGTGGCGAAGTCTATCATGACCCAGGCCTGAGGAGGTGGAGGGTTGGGATACAACGCCAGGCTTCGTAACCCGGATGTGGACAGGTTGTTCGAGGCCATGCTTCAGCTGAAGAACGTGGATGAGTTCTACATGTTCTTCGAGGACCTCTGCACGGTCACCGAGATTCAGAAGCTGGCCCATCGCTTCAAGGCGGCCACGATGCTCAGCGAGGGCAAGACCTACGACGAGATCGTCCGCGAGACGGGGATGAGCACCGCTACCATAAGCCGTATCAAGAGGTTCCTGTACTACGGGGCTGACGGGTACAACCTGGTCTTGAAGCGGCTGGCTGGAGATTAGGAGAATACCGCAGCGCCGGGATGTCCGGCGTGTTTTTTTATGTGTGCCTGCGTAGACGCTGTCTCCTGGGGTAAAGGTCCCGAACGGCGAAAGTAGCAGAAACCGTCGTCCGCAGCGATTCGGGATCGATCGAAAGAAGCCAGCGGCAAACGTCCAGGATGAGGGCCAGGAACGAAGGCGAGACTAGTGGCAGTTTGATGAGGCCTGTAGAGGCCAAAGCGAAGTGCTCGCTGCCCAAGACTGCCAAGAGCATAAGGTGCAGGGAGGGTAGCTCCGCCCGAGTTTTTGATGCGGGCTTCTTGTTTCTTGTTTCCCTTCTCCGTCTGCGTCCAGGCTTCGGTTGCTACACGCCCGACCTGTGACCGCTTCAGCTGTTTAGATGATCTTGGTCCCACAGTATTTGGGCTGGATGTGACGACTGTTGTCAAAGATCGGCTACCATCCAGCCCTATAACCCCCGTGATCAATAGGGTTCAGAGAGGAAGTCAAGAAGCTCCAAGGGCCGAAGAACGAAGGGTGCGGTAGCCCTCATGCAACCGGCACCATTGCTTTGCTATCTCCTCGTTGGCCGAAATGGTGTTGAATATAACGGCTCAAGAAACATTCTAAACTTGTGCAGCCGGCGCCATACCTTCTGCAAGCTGTTGATTGACGTGCTAGTACTACCGATGCAGTACACGGCCCATAGATAGGTCTTTCAGAGAGCTAGCGGCTATTTGTCGGCTCTTTCCTCTTCTTGCAGGAATTTTACAGCTTCTGACGAATTGGTTACAAGACCTAAATTAGCCAAGACATGGTAAAGACCTGAGGGCTTGCACCAGAAGGGAAGATGTTTAACGTTAAGTGGAGGCCATGAGCATGGAAGTTGAAATTAGAACCTTGACTCCTCTTTGGACGGGCGGTGCAGAGAGCGGCGCGGTCGATCGGGTTCATGAGACGGCGATTATCGGCAGCCTGCGCTGGTGGTACGAAGCTATTCTGCGTGGGCTAGGGGGCAAAGTATGTGATCCGACAATGCAGAAGTGCTTGTATGACCCTAGCAAGCGCAACCACGGGCTTTGCGACGTTTGTAAGGTTTTTGGAGCTACCGGCTGGCGTAGGCGTTTCCGCATCAGTATCATTTGCGATCGTACCGAGCCCGACCCCACTGTTAAGCCACTGGTGAAGGCCGACCGCTCGTATGTTGACCGCAGGGGGCGCAAGCGCACGCCAACATGGTATTTCCCTGAGAATCTGAAAGACAAGCCTCGCTCTGGAAGTTTGACCATTCGAATTCAATCCACAACGCCCAAAGGGTTGGAAACAGGTGCTAAGCTAGAGTTCCAACCAGCAATCATTGGTGGTTTACTCCAGTTCATGGCCGATTGGGTGACCATAGGTGCGCGGGCGCAGATGGGATTTGGTGTTTTTGAGCTGCCAGGCGGCCGTCTCGACACCGCACCCCTTTACGACTGGCTGACTGCTAACGCCGGAACTCGTACTTATACCAGGATGCCCTCGTTGCGCAACATTTTCCTGGCCCGCATCCGACTCGAAAACGTGAAGATGCAGGAGACCTTCAACCTCAAGTACGATCTTCGCCAGCTCTTTTCCGGACAGCAAAACACGTCTTTGCGGCATTTTATCATGGGCACGACTAAAGGTCAGCGGATGGCCGCTAAAGTCAAAATGTCACGCCCCTATGGCAATCGGCTGATGCGCGTGTGGGGCTGGATCCCAGAACAGGCGGAAGTTTATCAAGGTTTCTGGGACCGAGATTCAGTCGTAGGTGCGATTCATGAGCATCTGAGGACGAGATATTCCCTGGAGGTTTGGCGCGAGATGAATTCACCCAGAGATACTGAGACGCCTAATAATGGCGATTTCCGTGAATTTCTTCGCAGTCTCTTGCGGTTGGAGGAGAAACGTTATGGAACGTGATTATCATGCTTTACAGCAGTTAAGATTAGATAGCACTTTGAGTGATCTCGAGCAAGCTCTTGATGACTTGGAAAGAGCAGGAAGAGCACGAGACGAACGCAAAAAAAGACGAGCTGAAACCGAGTTGAAAAAGGCAGCAGGAAAAGCAGTGCACCTTCAGCCACACCTAGCCTACCTGTGGTTTTGGGCTTTGAGAGAGCAAGCCAAACGGGCAGGTAATAAGCCGCTGTCGCGACGTGCTTCTGATGCTGCAAATAGAATCCGCGATTTCTGGTGCAGGCGGTTACCTGATAGCATAGGGAGGATTCCAGATGCTTTTGGATTTGTTCCTCATGTCAAAGACCAGGCGTTCACTTACATGCCACCGCTTGCTTTTGCCCTTAAGATTCCCTTCAGACTTGAAAAGCCGTACATAAGCAAAGATGATTGTGACTTTTACCTTCTCGATAACCCTCTTCGCAAGGAGAAGATCTTCAACGTGCCTATGGTTGCGGCATCAGGTTGGAAGGGGGCTCTGCGGGCGGCCTTTTGGCAGTTAGGTTACAAAGAAGACCACCCCGTGATCATTCGCCTGCTGGGGAATCCGCGCGAAAGCGAGGAAGGTCGGGCCGGCCGGTTGCACTTTTATCCCACCTTTTTTGATCGAATCGGGATTGAGGTTATTAACCCACACAGTCGTGAAAGCGGCGTGGGGGAAAGAGGGCCGATTCTGATGGAGTGCGTACCTCAGAACACCACCGGTACGCTCATACTTCTCTACGTCCCCTTTGGGTCGGCGGGTCAAGGTGAACAGGAGCAGCGCCTTGAAGTGGCCCAGGACCTGGAGGTATTGGCTGAGGGCGTCCGGGCCATGCTTACCACCTATGGTTTTGGGGCCAAGACTAGCAGCGGGTTTGGCACTGCTGATGATCAGTTAGACGGGCAGGGAGTATTAGTGTTGAGGGCAGAACTACATGAGGATAAGGGTAAGACTGTTGCCGTTTCAGAACCTCCGCAACGCGCGAACGATTTGCCCCGATATCTGGAGACGCCAGACCGGCTACGCGCTGACTTGCGCCGACCGGATGGGTCCCTCAAGTCCGAAACGGAATATCGGGCCTTAGTTGAGGCGCGGAAGCAGAGATATAGCAAGAAATACAGACAGCTCTACGAAAAGGCGCAACGTTGGTGGGAACGGGAGGGACGGCAATTGTGGGAAGCCGGCCCGAAGGAGTCGGGTACTACGCCGTCTCCTATAGAGACGCCACCGATATCAGAGCTGAAATTCACAACCTTAAGTGAGATGCGAGAACTGGCGCAGCGCGTGGCAGACCAGTTGAGGAATGGAGGTGAAGCATGAGCGGTTCTTTCTGGCGACCAAGCAAGGAGCAACGGCGCACTATCCTACTCTTGGAAGCGCTGGCGATAATACATGACTTGGGCAAACTGAGTGACCGGTTCTTACAGAGTCAGGATCCAGATCCAACTATAAAATACGTACATAATCTCTTGGTTGACCCACGTAAGATTGATATCTACAAGAACCATGCGGCAATATCTGGGACAGTCAGGAAAGCGGTTAAGAAGTGGCTGAAAGATGCGCGAAACAAACCGGCCGCATTTCAAGAGCGCCCCGACCTGACATCTCTTTTCTTGAGGATCCAACTAAACGATTGGAGCGGTACGACATATAATTTCGCCGAGTTAATGCCTCTGGTTGCCAGACCCTGGCTGGCGGAAAACCAACCGCCATCAGAGTGGCAAGAAGTTCTCGGCAAGGGAATGATGCCGGGCTTGCTGGTTGGCTATTTCCACGGTGTGGCTCATATTGAAAAGAAGGTTGGGGAAGACAAAGATGAAAAAGATGAGCTCAGCAAGCATAAGCAGCCTTACAGCAACGTCTTTCGTGCTACCCCCTTTGGCCGAGAGGAACGAATTGAAACGGGGGACATGGGGGAGCTGACGAATGCACTTAATAGCTTACCCCTGAATGACATTGAACACATCACTTCAGACCAGCGCCGCCAATGGCTGCGAGCGATGAAAAAGGACATGAGCCGCGGCCTGGCCGATAACCGCCGACCGTATAACGACGTTACGCTGTGGGACTGGAGCTTTATTACAGCTACCCTGGTGAAGGCTGCCACGGTCTGGATTTTCAAGCATGGCTGGCCAAAAAGTCTTAAAAATATTCGTTTCCGCGTCCTGCGTATCAATTTCGACAGACTCGACCGCTACGCGCGCTGTCACAGGGTGGCCGATCTGCTGGGAGTCCGCCGAGCACTTGACGATGCCTTCCAGAAAGTCCGAACCCTTTTGGAGGAGACGTATGCCCTGGCCAACTGCTTTTACCATGATGAGACAGGAGAATACTATCTTTTCCCTGACCTCGAATATAGCAAGGAAGAAGTAGCTGCGCTGCGCCGGGCGATCCAGGCCCAGTTTCCGCCCGATTTACGGCCGAGGGTCAACGTAGGCGAACCGATTACGGCGGGACAGCTTGATGATGAGGCGCCACCTGTGGAGAAACTGGTGGCTGAACCACGTAAGCAGTCAATGCAGGAACCTGCAGTGTGGGCTGATAACAACATCTACCTTTTCGACAAGGAATGGGGCGAGGCACGTCCAGAGAACGCCGAAAGCTGCAGTGCCTGTGGGGTCTACCCGGTCGGTTACCCCCGCCTGGGGACAAGTCCCGAGATGGAGCGGGAACTGGGCCCCTGGGCTGGGCAGGACAAGGCCGAACGGCGTCACATTTGCCGCGTCTGCCTTGACCGGCGCGGGCGCCGCGCTGAAGATTGGGCGAAGAAGGGTTTGCGGGGCACTATATGGACCGAGGAGGTGGCCGACGACAAAGGTCGGCTGGCTTTATTAGTCGGTAGACTGGGTTTGGAGGGATGGTTGGATGGCTCTCTGGTATCTACCATTCGGGTAACCCGCGAGCGTACTAAGGCTCCCTCGCCGGCCAGGCTGTACCGCATTGTCGAAACAGGCCGCTCTTTCTGGCAACAGGTTATCGGTGACTTGACGCGTGAGGTTGTTGGCCAGCGGCCGTTCCGCCTGGCTCTTTACCCCGCACCTGACAGTTCGCTGGAGCTGGGCAAGTATCACGCCTACGAGCTGAAGATAGACGGCCTTACTCTAGACGTTGTCTGGGATGCGTCCAAGGGCCGTTTCCTCACCGTAGAGAATCTAACTTACTTTGCTAGGCGCTGGCAGGTATCCGAAGATGATCTCGTTGACGAGCTTCAGGGGCGCACCATCGATATTCTGGAACCTTCCGAATTCCTGAGGCCAAGTCAGGTCATAGCGAGAGTTAAGTTTGAACGTGTGAATAGACTCGACGGGTATATTCCGGCCATCCCCCTTCTGGCTGAACCGAGCGTATGTATGACGTTGGTACCAGCTGCTAAGGCCCTGGAGCTGGCCCAAGCAGTAAAGCGCAAGTACGAAAGAGAGATGGGGCGGGTCCGTGACCGGCTGCCCCTCTACCTGGGTCTCGTTTTCTGCCATCGCCGCACGCCGCTCCGCGCCGTACTACAAGCCGGGCGGAATATGCTGAACATGGGCGGCCGATGCAAATGGGACGATTGGCGGTTAGTACAGAAGAACTACAACAACGGGAGTGAATGCGAGCTCGTCTTTGATAACGGCATTACGTGGCGCATACCAGTGGTAACCGGCGACGGTGAACGAGAGGACGAATGGTATCCGAGGATGTATGAAGGTAACACATGTAAGACTAAGAAGGCCGAATACGTAAAGGACCTCCAGGTAGATTTGAAAGTCTGGGTCAAGCCCAGTCGATTTGATTTTGAGTTCCTGGATACCACCGGCCGACGCTTTGAAGTCTACTATGGGTCGAATGGCCGCTGTCCACGTCGAACCCGTCCCTTCTACCTAGAGGATCTAGACCGTCTGGATAGCCTTTGGAGTCTGTTTAAGCAGCTAACCGTATCCCAGCGTCACCAGGTTATCAGCATTATCGAGGCCACCCGTGAAAGATGGTACGGCCAAGACGTTGATGGCCGGTCCCGGTACGACCCGGTATTCCGGCAATTTGTGGCCGATACCCTGGCTGGAGCGGAATGGCGGGCCTCAAGCCAACCAGATTTGCAGGGACTTGTTGAGGCTGGCGTTCGCGGCGAACTGGCCGACCTGGCTGAGTTATACATGGAGATCTTGAAGGAGTAAGGAGGTAAATGGCCATGGCGATTTACGAGAGGCGACGTTATCTATTGATGACGACCGACCCTGTTCACATCGGTACCGGGGGCTACCGCCTGGGGCGAGTGGATTTGAGCATTGTCCGGGAGCCCGGCACCCGTATACCCAAGATCCCCGGTACCAGCCTGCATGGTGCGGCCCGCTCCTACGCTGCCAGAATATATGAAAGCCCTACGTGTGCGGGACAGGGAGCTAACCGAGAGGGGCGAGACGGACACTGTGGCCAAGACAATTGTCCGATCTGCTATACCTTCGGCTACCTCAGGGGTGAAGCGGGTCGGAAAGACAACACCGTGGGCTATTCAGGGGTGGTCAACGTCTTTGATGCCCACTTGCTGCTGTTCCCTGTGTATTCCATACATGGGCCAGTATGGGTGAGTACGGTCGATAGACTGCGAGAGGCGGGTTTCAGCGTAACCGACTTGCCTTCAGAGTGGGATATTGGGGCCGCCCTGCTGACCTGGGAGCGGAAAGACGCCCTGAACCTGGGCTGGCTGATGGTTGAAAGCGCTGGTCAGGTGGTGGTCACTGCTCCGGACGCGTGGAAAGATGAAGAGTGCTGGCGCGAGGTGCAAAACCGTATCGCTTTGCTGCAGCCCGCGCTTTTCAGTCAGGTGGTTAACAGCAATCTGGAGGTGCGTACGTCGGTGGCCATAGACCCGGAACGGGGTGCAGCTGAAGAAGGCGCCCTCTTCACGTATGAAGCGCTGCCCCGTACAACCTTCTTGACCGTCGAAGTGGTGTTCGACGATTATCGGCACGGAGAGAAGGCGACGGTATTTCCGAAAAACCATACTGCCGAAGGAAATCCTCTACCTGCACCTTGGAAAGGACCATTGGATGTGCTAGGTGCCGGCCTAAACATGATCAAGTGGCTGGGCGTCGGCGGCATGGGCACTCGCGGATTCGGTCGCATGGCTCTTGTCGGTGCCCCCTGGGCTCATGGTGAGGAGGTTTAGCGCTAGTGAAGAACAGCGTGGCACAACTTAATCTGGACCGGTTGGCTGCTGAACACGCACAGAATATCATTTGCCGTCTGGTTATGGAAGACAAGGACGGCAAGAAAAGAGAAGATAACGAAGAAAAGAAGAAGGCTGCTAGCAGTGCGGATAACACCGTGACCAAAGCACTGGGCGTTCTACAGGAAAACGGCGTTTACGCCTGTTTTCTCTATCTTATGGCGAAGGAAAAGGAAAACGGCGAGGTGGTCGTGGAGGAGATGCTCAAATTGCTGGATAGGCTAGGTTTTGGCTGGGGCAAACCGACGGACGAACATGGCAATGTGGATACAAATACCGACGTGGTCTTGAAGCACATCACCGAAAAGGTCACGGTCAGGCTCGACCGTCTACTATTGGCGAAAGAGACGCTGGCACAGATGCTGATTTATGCCCGTTACGGGGCTAAGGCGTTTAGGAGGTAAGATTTTATGTGGCGTATTTACCGGGTTATATTTCGCCTGCGTTCTCCTATGCATATAGGTTGGGGCAAGGTGGGGAATCTCCAGACTACTCGTCCTTACGTGACCGGCCGCGCAGTATGGGGTGCATTGACCATGCGTCTAACCCGGGATGCGGTGCAGGGTGCTCCGGCCACTGATTCCCGTAGGTACAAAGCCATTGGTAAACAGGTTCACCAGAGTTTGGCCTTTACTTACTTATACCCATGTACGCAGGGAAAGGGCGGTTATGACATTGCCTGGCCGTGGAAGAAAGAGAATCTGTTCCGTTTTCTCGGCAGCTACCAAGGGATAGCCCTATCTGGTTTCAGTCACTCTGCGGCCATAGGGATGCTTCGCGAAGTCGAGTTCATATCGCCCTATACCATGGATACAGGTGAGCCGGTTTTTCTGGTCGGCTACATATTTGAGCGCGACGGCAGTGAACTAGCCTGGCAGGAGGCGCTCACGAGGGTGCAGTTTGGCGGAGAGCGCAGTTACGGCTGGGGCGACGTGAGATTGATCGAAACTCGGGAAGTTAAAGGTGACCAGTTGTTTGACGGGAAAGTGAAGTTCGACTGCAGTGGCAAGCAGGTATATATCTGTGTGCCGTGCGGAGAACATTTGCTGGCCCACGCTGTGGCCAGGAACCTGCCCGCGAAGGGTGAAGTGGAACCGCTCATCGGGCGGGAGTGGCAGTCATATAACCCGCGCCATCGCTATGCTGGCCAGCACGTGGAGTATAGTGGTGTCTGCTTTGCCCCAGGGAGCGTAGTGACCCAGAAACTCAATCTATCGTTAGAGGAGTACGGTATATGGCGACGGATAAACGCTTCTCGTATTGGGCAACGAGCTGCCAAAGACAAAAAGTGACGATTCTGCATTTTTAAGAAAGAGGACATTCTTGTACAGATGCAGTCACTGTTGTTGAAGTTTGGCTAAGCCTCTCAAGGATTGCGGTCATCTCCTCCAATTGGACAAAGAGCATCCAGATCCCCACTGAAGGAGTTCTGTAGGCAGTCCTATGACTGAATTTCCCCAAAACACTGGAGGGAGTTTGAGGAAAAGTGCTTGACTTCTTCCAGGGGAGGGGTGTACCATATACATGATATTTTATCCCTTTAACATGGTAATATCTTAAAATTCACGCCGGGAGGGTTTGGGCTGTGGAGGACAGTACAAACGGGCGGTTGATCCGGCTTCCCGAGGGCTGCCGGGACATCATGCCTGAGGAGGCTACTTGGCGCAGGCGGGCGCAGGAAACCATCGCGGACGTCATGCGTCGCTGGGGATACCGTGAGGTCGTAACCCCCACCCTGGAATTCGACTGCTGCGTGGTGTCAGCAGGTAGTGGATCGAGGCGGACCTACCGGTTCGTGGACCGGAGCGGCGAGGTCCTTACCCTGCGGCCCGACATGACGGGCCCGGTGGCCCGCCTGGCTGCGACTAAATTGGCCCTGGAGTCGATGCCGCTCCGGCTGTTCTACGCGGGAAGCATCTTCAGGTATTACGACAGGAACGATTCCCGCAATAACGAGACCTTCCAGATGGGAGCTGAACTTATCGGGCAGGCCGGACCTCACGGGGACGCAGAGGTAATTTGCATGGCCCTGGACTGCCTCGCGTCGGTGGGTCTTAACGATTTCCGGTTGGCCCTGGGCCATGCGGGGCTGCTGGAGGCGTTGCTACAGGACGCAGGGCTTCTGCCGGATGACCGTAGCTGCTTGCTGAAACTGCTGCAGGCCCGGGACCTGGCGGGCATCCGGAGACATCTGGTGTCCCTGCGGGAATCGGGCCGGCTGAGGCTCGCCCCCGACCATGCGGCTGCGCTTGAGGCCCTTCTCACAGGCTCCTACGCCTGGCCGCCCCCGCGGGAGGGCCCCGTCTTGCCGGCCGAACTCTGCGGCCTATTGGGAGAGGTATCCCAGAGAGCCCTCGGCGACCTGGAGACGGTTGTGGAGCTCGTGGAGGTGCACTCGGGCCTTGACAAGGTGACGGTGGACCTGGGCCTCGTGCGCGACCTCGATTACTATACCGGCCCGGTGTTCGAGATTTACGCGTCGGGGACGGGGCTCCTCATAGGTGGTGGTGGTCGCTATAACGGCCTGCTGGCCGGCTTCGACCTTGTCCGGCCGGCCACCGGCTTCGCCCTGAACCTCGACGAAATGGCGGCCGTGGCCCTTCGCGAGGACCGTCCAGCGCACCTTCTCGACTACTTGGTGATCCCGGAGGAGGGGCTAATGAAGGAGGCCTGGGCGCTCGGCCGGGAGCTCCGGCGGTGCGGGTTCTCCGTATGCGTACAGGAGGGAGAGGGCGGCCCGCCGGCCAGGGAGGTCGTCAGGGTCAACGCGCAGAACGCCGCGGATCTCCTGGCTGAGGTCAGGGCACGAGGCGATGTCGCGGCCAAAGCACAGGATTCACCGCCGACGCCGCGTCCCTGCCGCCTCCAGAGCATTCACTGATCCAGGGTAGAGGGAAGAAGAGAGTGGAGAAGGTCAGCATCGGCCTTGCCAAGGGGAAGCTCTTTTCGTCGGCGGTGGAGCTAATGGCCTCGGCGGGACTGCCGGTACAGGGGCTGTCGGGAGAAACCCGCAAGCTCATCTACGACCTACCCGACTACAGGTTCGTCATCATGCGGTCCTTCGACGTGCCCACCTATGTGGAGGCCGGAGCCGTGGACGTGGGCGTGGTGGGCAAGGACGTCCTCATGGAGCAGGGAGGCGAGGTCTACGAGCTTCTCGACCTCGGCTTAACTCCGTGCAGGATCGTGCTCGCGGCCCCCGCCGGCCGCTATCCGGATGGGGAGTGGTAGAGGTGTCCTACCCTGAACGTGGCCAGCAAGTACCCCTGCATTGCCGAACAGGCGCTAGGGGAGATGGGTTTGGAGGCCAGGGTAATTAAGCTCCACGGCAACGCGGAGCTGGCACCCCTCGTGGGGTTGGCCGACGTCGTGCTCGACCTCGTATCCACGGGCAGTACGCTGCGAGCCAATGGGCTGGAGGTTATCGCCGAGCTCGGTTGGGTCAGCGGGCGCCTCATCGCCAACCCCGCGAGCCTGAGGCTCAAGGGCGGTGCCATCCGGCGCCTGGTCGAGGGGCTCAGGGAGGCGATGAAGGGGGGAGACAGATGTTGCGGCTGATCACCGGGGATTGGGAGGGGCGCCTTGAGGAGCTCTTGGAGCGAGGTGATAGGCGGCATGTGCGCCGGGAGAGGGTCGAGGCCATCATCCGTGACGTACGCCGGCGCGGTGATGAGGCTCTGTTGGAATATACCAGGATGTTCGATGGTGTTAGCTTCAGGCGGGCCGCTGACATCGGGGTTGGACCTGAGGAGATGGAAGAGGCGGCGGCGAGGGTTTCACCGGCCTTCCTCGAGGCCGTAAGACGCGCCGCCGAGCGCATTGAGCAGTTCCACTCCCGCCAGAGGGAGTCGTCGTGGTGGTCGGTCGGGGCCAGCGGCTTGGTGACCGGCCAGGTGTATAGGCCCCTGGAGAGCGTGGGCCTCTACGTGCCGGGGGGAGCGGCTGCCTATCCCTCGTCCTTGCTCATGACCGCCATCCCGGCCAGGGTTGCAGGCGTCGGGCGCATCGCCGTGTTCACGCCGCCGGGCCCGTCGGGACGGCCCGATCTCCACCTGCTGGCCGCAGCCCACGTGCTGGGGCGGCTGGAGGTGTACGCCCTGGGCGGGGTGCAGGCCGTGGCCGCGGCCGCCTACGGCACCTCCACCGTGAAGAGGGTGGACAAGATCGTCGGCCCGGGCAACACCTGGGTCACGGAGGCGAAGCGGCAGGTCTACGGCGTGGTAGGTATAGATATGCTGGCCGGCCCCAGTGAGGTGGCGGTGGTGGCCGACGGGGGCGCCGATCCGGGCCTGATAGCCGCCGACCTGCTGGCGCAGGCTGAGCACGATGCCGAGGCCGGCATCTTCCTGGTCACAACGGAGGAGGAAATCCCGGGATAGGTCCGGCAGGAGATCGAGGAGCAATGTCGGGCTCTCCCCCGGGGCGAGGTGGCCAGCTCCGCCCTCCAGGACGCGGTGGCCGTGGTGGTTCCCGACCTCGCGGCAGCAGCCCGGGTCGTCAACTACCTGGCGCCCGAACACCTACAGCTGATGGTGGAAGACCCCTGGAGGTTACTGCCCTACATCAAACACGCCGGCAGCATATTCCTGGGGCCCTACTCCCCCGCGGCCCTCGCCGATTACGCGGCCGGCCCCAACCACGTCCTGCCCACCGGCCGGACCGCGCGCTTCTCCTCACCTCTGGGTGTGCGCGATTTCCTGGTGGCCAGCAACGTCATGTACTGTACCAGGGAGGCCTTCCGGGAGCTGTCTCCAACGGCTCGGGAGTTGGCCCAGGCCGAGGGCCTTCTGGCCCACGGGGCGGCTCTCCAGGCTCGGGAGGAGGAATCAAGGTGAGACTCAAGCTCGATGCCAACGAGAACCCCATCCCCCTGCCGAAAGAGGCCCGGGAGGGGTTAACTGAACGGCTGGCGAGTACGGAGCTCTCGCGGTATCCCGACGGTGAGGCGTGGGAGCTGAGACGGGCCCTGGCCCGTTACGCCGGGGTTGACATCCGCCAGGTGCTCGTGGGAAACGGCGGCGACGAGGTGATCTTCATGGCCTGTCACGCCTTTGCTCTGGGGGGCAGGGTCGCTGTGGTGGGGCCGACCTTTGAGATGTACGAGGACGCGGCCCGGTCGCTGGGGGCTGAGGTGTTCACGGTTCAGTTGGACGGAGACTTCCTCTTCGAGCCCGGAGAGGTCATCGCCGCGCGTCCCGACTTGGTGTTCATCTGCAGGCCCAACAACCCCACAGGCAACCTCTACCCGCCGCAGTTGGTCTTAGAGTGCCTGCGCTCGGGTGCCGTCGTCTTCGTGGACGAGGCCTACATCGAATTCTCCCTTGACGCTGGGATGAGCAGGTTCCTGGCCTCGGAGGAGAGGCTGATGATCGGCCGCACGATGTCCAAGGCCTTCGGGCTGGCGGGGGTGCGTCTCGGTTATGTGCTGGCGCCGGAGGAGCTCGTCCGGCGGCTGGAGAGGGTACGCCAGCCTTACAACGTCGGCTGTTTGGCCCAGGCTGCGGGTCTCTTCATGCTGGAGAACCTACCCCTGGTAGAGTCCATGGCCCGGCGCATCCGAGCCTGGCGGCAGGACCTGTACCGCGGACTTCAGGCGATAGACGGGATCGAAGCCTATCCGTCAGAGACCAATTTCATTCTGTTCAGGCCGTTGGCATGCGATCCAGACCTGCTCTGGCGGGCCCTCAGGGATAAGGGAGTCCTCATCAGGAGATACCCGGGGCATCAGGTGCTGCGGAAGTACCTGCGGGTCAGCGTGGGGACCCCGGAGGAAAACGCCCTCTTCCTGAAGACCCTAGGGGAGATATTGGGAGGGGTTGGCGATAAGGACAGCTGTGGTAGAGCGAAGGACACGGGAGACGGAAGTCAGGGTCAGGCTCTGTCTTGACGGCGAGGGGCGGGGCGATATCTCCACCGGGATAGGTTTCTTCGACCATCTCCTTGAGGCCCTGGCCTGCCATGGTAGTATGGACCTCGTGGTCAGGGCGGTCGGGGATCTACACGTGGACCTGCATCACACGGTGGAGGATGTGGGGATATGTCTCGGGGAAGCTCTGAGGAGGGCCCTTGGAGAGGCCAGAGGTATCCGCAGGTTCGCCTCCGCCCACGTTCCCATGGACGACGCCCTCGTCCTGGTCGCCGTCGACTTCGGCGGCAGGCCCTACGTTGACTGTCGGTTCACCAGCAAGGGGACCGCCGGCGGCTTTCCACTGGCCCTGGTACCGGAGTTCATGAGGGCCGTTGCCTGGAAGGCAGCGATGAACATCCACCTCGAGGAGCTCCGCGGCAGGGACGTCCACCACGTGGCGGAGGCCAGTTTCAAGGCGCTCGGCGTCGCGCTGAGGGATGCGGCGAGGGCGGACGGTCGGGCCCTTCCCTCTACGAAGGGTGTGCTCTAGATGCTGGTCTGCGTGGTCGATTACGGCCTCGGCAATGTGAGAAGTGTGTACAACGCCCTGAGGCTCCTAGGCTATCGGGCGGAGGTTACCTCTGATCCCGCTCGGCTCACCAGGGCTGAGATTCTGGTCCTGCCGGGCGTCGGGGCCTTCGATGACGCCATGGCCCATCTGCGCCGGCGGGGCCTACTACCGGTCATCGAGGCGGCAAGAGAGGCGGGGAAGGCCGTCCTGGGTATCTGCCTGGGCATGCAGATTCTGTACGAAGGGAGCGAGGAGGGGGGGCGGGAGAGGGGCCTCGGGTTCCTCCCCGGCAGGGTGAGGCGACTGCCGGGGACGGTTAAGGTGCCCCATATGGGTTGGAACCTGGTTGAGCCGACGGGCCCTTCACCCCTTTTCCCGGCTGGAGAGCCCTGCTACCTGTACTTCGCCCATTCCTACCACGCCCCCGAGGAAGGCGAGGTGCTGGCCCGGGTGACCTACGGCCTGACCTTTCCCGCAGCGGTGCGGCGGGGTTCGATCTTCGGGGTGCAGTTTCATCCCGAGAAGAGCGGCAGGGCGGGCCTGGCCGTCCTGGGGCGTCTGTTGGCCTACGCCCGGGAGGTGGCGGCCTGATGATGGTCATCCCGGCTGTGGACATCAAGGACGGACGGTGTGTGCGGCTGGTTCGCGGTCGCGCTGACAGGGCTAGTGTATACGCTGACCCGGTCGAGGCGGCGGTGAACTGGTGCAGACAGGGCGCCCGCCGTCTGCATATAGTCGACCTGGATGGGGCCTTCTGTGGAGAGCCTTGTAACCTGGACGTCGTGGCCAGGATAAAAGAGGCCACTGGAGCTAAGGTTCAGTACGGCGGTGGGGTCAGGGGAGAGGCGTCGCTGGCCCGGGCGCTGGAAGCCGGAGTCGATTATGTCATAATGGGCTCCGCCCTGTTCTCGGGAGATGGCCCGCCGCAGTTCGTGAGGGATTACCCCGGAAGGATCATCGGGAGCCTGGACATCTTGGCGGGCCGGGTCATGATTCGCGGATGGACCGCAGCTTCGGGCCTGGGTGTGACGGGGGCAGTGCGGCTACTCCAGGACCTCGAGATCGAGGACATCCTTCTCACCGATGTGAGCCGCGACGGTACTCTGCAGGGGCCCGATCTGGCCTTCTTGCAGGGAGTTGTGGAGAACTGCCCGAGTCTAGGGGTGATGGTCGCCGGGGGCATCGCGTCAGTCGACGATGTCCGCTCCATCGCAGAGGAGGTGTCCGGCATAGCCGGCGTCATCCTGGGCAAGGCCCTGTACACCGGGAGGGTGACGCTGGAGGAGGCGATGAGAGCGGTAGAGGGGGAGAGCGATGCTGACGAGGCGGATAATACCTTGTCTCGATGTTAAGGACGGACGGGTCGTCAAGGGAGTCCAGTTCCAGTCCCTGAGAGATGCGGGCGACCCTGCCGAACAGGCCGCCTTTTACGACAGGGAGGGGGCTGACGAGCTCGTGTACCTGGATATATCGGCCTCTAAGGAGGGCAGACGTACCCTTCTGGAGACTGTGAGGAGGACTGCCGACCGCGTTTTCATCCCGCTCACGGTGGGAGGCGGTATCTCCGATGAGGGACAGATCGGTGATATCCTGGCCGCTGGCGCCGACAAGGTGTCTATAAACAGCGCGGCTGTACGGGACCCTGCCCTCATCACACGGGCCGCGCTGCGCTTCGGCAGTCAGTGCGTGGTGGTTGCCATCGACGCCAGGGCGGACGGCCCTGGTCGGTGGCGGGTGTGGACCCATGGGGGTTCGAAACCTACGGACCTAGATGCAGTTGAGTGGGCACGGCGCGTACAGGAGCTCGGGGCCGGCGAGATCCTCCTGACCAGCATGGACGAGGACGGCCGCAGGGAGGGTTATGCTGTGGCCCTTACCAGGGCCGTTGTGGCTGCGGTGAGCATTCCGGTGATAGCCTCGGGAGGGGCGGGTGAGCCGCGGCACTTCGTGGAGGTCCTGCGCGACGCCGGCGCCGATGCCCCCTTGGCCGCCTCGGTCTTCCACTACAGACAGCTTCGCATCTCGGAGGTTAAGGCGGAGCTAGCCCGCGAGGGGGTGCCGGTGAGAATTGAGCCTGATTGAGGTAGAGTCACGTTGGCCGGATTTCTCCCGTGGTCTCGTCCCGGTAGTGGTTCAGGATGTGGATACAGGTGAGGTCCTCATGCTCGCCTACGCGGATGAGGAGGCCCTGAGCCGGACCATCGAGGAGGGATGGGCCTGGTTTTACAGCCGTAGCAGGGACGAGCTGTGGTTGAAGGGTGCAACTTCCGGCGACCTGCTCGAGGTCCTGCAGGTGTTCACCGACTGTGACCGGGATGCCCTGCTCTACCTGGCCAAGCCCCTCGGGAAGGGAGCTTGCCATACGGGGGAGAGGAGCTGCTTTCACCGTCGGTTGGCGGGGAAGCCCGGCCCACGCAGCGGAGATCTCCTGCTGACCCTGGAGCAAGTGCTCCGGGAGCGGCTGCGGGACATGCCCATGGGCTCTTACACGGCCTCTCTGTATCGAAGGGGAACCGATGCCCTGGTGAGGAAGATCGTGGAGGAGGCGACGGAGGTTGCCCTCGCAGGAAAGGACCTGGAGGCAGATCCCTCCGATGAGCGAAGGAGACGGGTTGTGGAGGAGGCGGCCGATCTAGTGTACCACCTGCTGGCCTATCTGGTGTACTCTGGGACAACGCTGAGAGAGGTACTAGGAGAGCTCGCTAAGAGGCACGGGCAATCCACCGTTCATGCTGACGGTGAAGGGTGATCCTTTAAGGCCCTCTTCTTAAACCACCGAGGCAGCCGTTGTTGGCCCCAAACCCACGGCTGTGCACGGTGGAGTGGGATTAGGTATACCGCCGCAACCTCTCGGGGTCTAAGATGGTGATCTTGGAACGCTTCATTTCGATAATGCCCTTGCGTTGTAGGTCATTCAAAATTCTGCTCACTGTCTCCCGTGAAGTTCCGACCATATTGGCCAGGTCCGACTGTGTCAGGGAGAGATTCAACAGGATCCCGCTGTCGGTGGACACACCGTGGTCGCGGGCCAATTTGAAAAGCCTGCTGGTGGTCCGGGCGTAGGTATCCTTCAGGGCCAAGTTTCTGATCTGTCTGTAGGCCTGGCGTAACCTAATGTTCATCTTCTCTACGATATGTAGCGCCAGATGGGGATGCTCGTTGAGCAGCTGTCTGAAATCAGAGTGACGGAACAGGGCCAGATGGCTTTCCTCAAGGCTCTCCGCCGTCACGGGATGGTCGCCCCCGTCGAGGTAGGCACTTTCACCCAGAATGTCGCCGGGCTTTAGGATGTGGATGGTCTTCTCCCGTCCTTCCTCCGACATGCGGTACAACCTAACTTTTCCCGACAACAGGAACCCGACCAGGTTGCCCGGTTCGCCTTCGAGAAAGATTATCTGACGGGCCCTATATCGTCGCAGCAGGACCTTCTGCTCAAACACATCCAGCTCTGCCGGGTCGAGCCCTGCGAAGAAGTCCAAGCGCCGCCAGTTATCAGTCACCCTTTCCACTCCCTACATTCAGTCTCCGAATCTTAACTTCCCACATCGTTCCCTGACTGTAACGACAGAGCAGTCTGTAATTGGAGCGAGGCGGCGATCTCCAGATTGCTATACGCAGAGATCCAAAGGGGTTTTGGCTCCCTTTACCGCCCCCTGGGCTTTCCCTGTCTTTGAAAACCTTGGTGCCATAAATTCACCAAGTGGTTGACATCTCCTGCCTGTAAGGTTACGCGCTAATCCTAGCCTACCATGCCATTGCTGAATAGCCTTTGTTACCCCGGGGGCGGGCTGTGTTCATGGTGGGGCCCCTGTTGTATTCCACTAGTTGCAGGGTTTCAATAGTAGGCAATGATTGGCGAGTAAGGTAGTTCGTACCTCGGGAGTCGGGAAGTTGGGGTTGCAAGATGCAGGTAGATGAAATGGGCTGTCATTTCTCAGTGCGGAAGATGACCGAACATGGCGCCAGCGCCGGCGTTTCAATCCCCTATAGCTGGGTCACAAACGGCGGATCGGCCAGATGTTCCGGCGTACCGTCACTAACAGTTTCAATCCCCTATAGCTGGGTCACAAACATCACCATCGCCAATGGCCCCGCCTCTGTCTTGCAGTTTCAATCCCCTATAGCTGGGTCACAAACCAATACAAATTGGCCTACCATTCTATTCCTAACGGGTTTCAATCCCCTATAGCTGGGTCACAAACTTGGCCGTCGGTCGGTATGCAGATCCGGGAACAGGTTTCAATCCCCTATAGCTGGGTCACAAACGCGGTTTCAATCCGCGTGAAAGTCTTTGGAGAGGAGGAGGGTTTCAATCCCCTATAGCTGGGTCACAAACCAGTCAAGAGGCAGAGCGAGCTTCCGAACTCGGCAGTTTCAATCCCCTATAGCTGGGTCACAAACGAGCTCGCGCTCGCCGGCAGCCCTGAGCTGGGCCCGGTTTCAATCCCCTATAGCTGGGTCACAAACTGAGTTGTTGAGAATCCTCTCTTCTCTTTTGTTTCTCTTGTTTCAATCCCCTATAGCTGGGTCACAAACGATCAGCCCTCGCCTCACGGTAGAATACCTGCTCGGCACCAGTTTCAATCCCCTATAGCTGGGTCACAAACCCCGAGTGCACCTGCCCTCGGTGTTCGGGTGAGGGGTAGTTTCAATCCCCTATAGCTGGGTCACAAACCTTGAATGTCTATCTTGAAAGAGAGGAGGGAAGAGTTTCAATCCCCTATAGCTGGGTCACAAACCCGTCTGTGTCGGCAAGGTAATGTCCTAAAATGTATGTAAAAAGGAAAAGAGGCCTGGACGTCCAAAGGTGGTAGTGTTACGAAACCACCACCCCGGCAAGGGGCAGATAACCGTTAGATGCTCTATCATTGCACCTCCACCAAGTCAACTCCTCGCTTGTGAAGGTAGTCAATCAAGGCTTCCCTGGTTGGGAAGTGCTTTTCCGCTAGTGCAAGGTGTTCT
>DFND01000086.1:18099-18436 GCA_002375895.1 Firmicutes bacterium UBA3576 | reverse complement strand
TGGGGGTACCTGCTCGCGTGCTCGGGATTCAGGCCCACGAGGCTCAGCAGCTCGTGGATCCGCTCCGTCCGCTCGCCGTTGGTCTGGGCCAGGTTATGGATGTCCAGGGCCTCGCCGATGATGTCGCTCACGGTCATCCGCGGGTTGAGCGAGGCGTAGGGGTCCTGGAACATCATCTGCATCCGCCGCCTGACGGCCAGCATCTCAGCCTCTGAGAGGTCGTAGATGTTCTGGCCGTTGAACAGCACCTGGCCCGAGGTGGGCTCGTACAGGCGCAGCATGGTCCGCCCGACGGTGGTCTTACCGCAGCCGCTCTCGCCCACCAGGCCGAGCGTCT